>CANGCU010000001.1 GCA_947452355.1 Microbacteriaceae bacterium
AACTGGATCCGGGCCGAAATCCTGGGTGGACTCGCGACGAGGTCGAACGCGAACTGTTTGACACCCTCGGAGCAACGCGAGTCGTGTGGGTGTCGCGCGGACTGACAAGGGACTACGACGAGTTCGGAACGCGCGGCCACATCGATATCGTCGCGACGTTTTGCAACCCGACGACGATTTTGTACCACGATCAGCGAAATCCCGAACACCCCGATTTCGCGGTTTCACAGCAGGTTCGCACGCTGTTGGAAGCCGAGGGCTTCGACATCATTCCGGTGCCCGCTCCCGACACGCTCCGCGATGACGAGGGCTTCGTTGATTACTCGTACATCAATCACTACGTCTGCAACAACGCGGTGATTCTCTGTTCGTTCAACGACCCGGGAGACCAGGTCGCCAAGGGAATCCTCGAAAAGGCTTACCCCGGCCGAACGGTCGAGCTTGTTGATGCGCGTGCACTGTTCGCTCGCGGTGGCGGAATCCACTGCATCACGCAGCAGCAACCCGCTTAGCCCAATAACACCCATTCGATGAGGTGGTTCCGCGAGAAGCGCGGATTGCAGGTGACGCAGGACGCGACCATGTTGCGAGGGCGGCGATACCGAAGAATGACGTGCCCCGCTGGGCAGGTTCCACGCCAGCGCGCCAGATGCTCTGGCGCCGGTCCGGTGTGTCGTATCCACCCCGTGTACCCGATTGAGCGTGCGGTGCCTAACCAGTGCTGGCTGTGGTTGTGTTCCTTGCCGCACAACGCGTGGGCAATCTCGTGAAGAATCGTTTGCTCGGCGTCGTCGAGAGAGCCCAAAGCTGTGAGGTGAATCGACAACGAGATCTGCTTTTTGTCGTGATGACATGCGCCAGCCCGCCGACGAGCGTGATCCCAACGGAACGTCCAGTGGTGTTCAAGGCCCGACAGGTGTTGCGCGATGAGCCGCTCGGCGAGAGCCTTAACTTCGGACAATTCGATCACGCATCAACCATAAGCATCGGCTAGGACCGAAAAAGGTTGCGCGCCGGTGGCGGCGAGTCGATTGCGGTGTTGTCGGTCACCACGGCGGCGCTCGCTGACCATGCCACTGCGTCGGCCCCCGCAATGAGGCTCGTCGGGTGAGGGCCTTTCCCTGACAGCGCGGGGACCCACGTCGGTGTCGTGCCGTTCGACATGGCCCCGAGTACAACGTTGCCGAATCGCTTTCCGTTGGCGACACCCTGTTCTGCGACGGCAAATGCCTCACCGAAGACGTAGCGCAGTGTTGCGAGCTGACCGCGGGCGAACCCCATGGGCGGGCCGTCGGCGACATTAGCAATCACGATTCCTGTCGGTGACAACAACGCCTTGATAGCGGAGTAGAACTCGACGCTCGTCACGTTCGCCGGGGTTCGCGCGCCCCGGAAAACGTCGACGACGACAAGATCGACCTGGGACATCAACCCTTTCGGCAGTCCCTCAAGAACCTCGCGGGCATCGCCGTATCGACAACGAATTGATGCGCCTCGGGGCAACGGGCAGTGTTCTCTGACGAAATCGAGCAGGTCGCGTTCGATTTCGACGACCTGTTGCCGTGAGCCCGCCCGCGTCGCCTCGACGTAACGCGGAATCGTCAGTGCACCGGCGCCGAGATGCACCGCGGTGATGGGAACTCCGTGGGGGAACGCTGCGTCAATGATGTGACCCATGCGGGCCATGTACTCGAAGTGCAACGCCGTCGGGTCGACCAAATCAACGTGTGATTGTGGGGTGTCGTCAATGGACAGAATCCAGGAACCGGAACGCCAGCGGTCCGGCTCGAGACTCGCAATCAACCCACTGCTCTCGAGCCGGTGAGTGAACGCGGTTTCCATAACGCCATTCTCGCTCACGCGGCGAACAACCCCGAAAACGATGTGCACGTAATTGTTACCAATTCGAAACTTTACAAATCGCCAAAAGGCGTGTAACGTAGCAAGTTGCGCTTCATTCTGCTCGGGAATCATATTGCGGATCCCCGACTCACCCGTAAATAGTGGCGGGTTTATGACGCTTCCCAACGCTCAAACACTGTATCAAGGGCCCCGCCCGTAAAGGAAATATCTGTGGCTGTTAAGAAGAAAAACCAGGGGACCGGACGCGACGCGAACCGAGTGTCGTTCGCCAAGGTGACCGACGCGCTCACCGTTCCGGACCTCCTCGCTCTTCAGACCGAAAGCTTCGACTGGCTGATCACCAAGCCGTCGGACCCCGACCTTAAGTCGGGCCTCGAAGAAATCTTCGAAGAGATTTCGCCAATCGAGAACGACCGCATGCAGTTGTCTTTCACGAACCCGTATCTCGAGGAAAAGAAGTACGAACTCGACGAGTGCAAGGAACGTGGCAAGACCTACGCCGCTCCGCTGTATGTCGAGGCCGAGTTCATGAACCACGACACGGGTGAAATCAAGACCCAGACCGTGTTCATGGGCGACTTCCCTCTCATGACCCCCAAGGGCACCTTCGTCATCAACGGAACAGAGCGTGTTGTTGTGTCGCAGCTCGTCCGTAGCCCGGGTGTCTACTTCGAGAAGGTCGACGACAAGACCACCGACAAGGACCTGTATTCGTGTCGCGTAATCCCAAGCCGCGGTGCATGGCTCGAATTCGAAATCGACAAGCGTGACCAGATCGGTGTTCGAATCGACCGCAAGCGTCGCCAGTCGGTCACCGTGTTCCTCAAGGCGCTGGGCATGTCGCGCGAGGAAATCGAAAAGGAATTTGCCGGCTCGTACACGATGGAAGAAACGCTGTCGCACGACAACATCCTGAACACCGAAGATGCCCTCAAGGACATCTACCGCAAACTCCGCCCGGGCGAGCAGGTTGCTCTCGAGGCCGCGAAGTCGCTTCTCGACAACTTCTACTTCAATTCGAAGCGCTTCGACCTCGCGAAGGTCGGCCGGTACAAGCTCAACCGCAAGCTCGGTCTCGAACTGCCCATCACCGAATCGGTGTTGACGCTGTCCGACATCAAGGCGACGATCAAATACCTCATCGCGTTGCACGAAGGTAAGGCGACGATCGCTGGCAAGCGTGCCGGCAAGAACGTCGAGATCATGCTCGGAACCGACGACATCGACCACTTCGGCAACCGTCGTATCCGCGCGGTCGGTGAGCTCATTCAGAACCAAATCCGCACGGGTCTTTCGCGTATGGAGCGCGTCGTTCGCGAGCGCATGACGACTCAGGACGTCGAGGCCATCACGCCGCAGACCCTCATCAACATCCGTCCCGTGACGGCCGCGATCAAGGAGTTCTTCGGAACCTCGCAGCTCTCACAGTTCATGGACCAGAACAACCCGCTCGCGGGACTCACCCACAAGCGTCGTCTGTCGGCGCTCGGCCCGGGTGGGCTGTCACGTGAACGCGCCGGTGTTGAGGTTCGTGACGTTCACCCGTCGCACTACGGGCGCATGTGTCCGATCGAAACCCCTGAAGGCCCGAACATCGGTCTCATCGGGTCACTCGCGTCGTTCGCTCGAATCAATTCGTTCGGGTTCATCGAGACCCCGTACCGCCGCGTTGAAAACGGCAAGGTCACGAGCAAGATTGACTACCTGACCGCGAGCGACGAAGACGAGCACGTTGTTGCTCAGGCCGGCGCTCCGCTCAAGGATGACGGGACTCTCGCCGAAGAGCGCGTTCTCGTTCGAATCAAGGGAGGAGAGGTCGACACGGTTCCCGCGAGCCGCGTCGACTACATGGATGTGTCGCCACGCCAGATGGTGTCGATCGCAACCTCTCTGATTCCCTTCCTCGAGCACGACGATGCAAACCGCGCACTCATGGGCGCCAACATGCAGCGTCAGGCTGTCCCGCTTCTTCGCTCCGAGGCTCCGATCGTCGGAACGGGCATGGAGTCCTACGCCGCGGTTGACGCCGGAGACGTCCTCGTTGCCGAGCACGCCGGTGTCGTCACCGAAGTTTCGGGAGACCACGTCAACGTTCTCAACGACAACGGTGGCAAGGATGGCGTTCCCGTGACGTCGGAGTACGTCCTCCGCAAGTTCGAGCGATCGAACCAGGGAACGAACTTCAACCACCGCCTCGTTGTCTCGGAAGGCGACAAGGTTGCCAAGGGTGGCGTCCTCGCCGACGGCCCCGCGACGGACGGCGGAGAACTCGCTCTCGGAAAGAACCTGCTCGTGGCATTCATGTCATGGGAGGGCCACAACTTCGAAGACGCGATCATCCTCAGCCAAAACCTTGTGAAGGACGACACGTTGTCGTCGATTCACATCGAGGAATACGACGTCGACGCCCGAGACACCAAGCTCGGACCGCAGGAAATCACGCGGGACATCCCGAACCAGTCTCAGGAGAGCCTCGCTCACCTCGACGAAGAGGGAATCGTCCGCATCGGTGCCGAAGTTCGCGCCGGTGACATCCTCGTTGGTCGAATCACACCTAAGGGTGAAACCGAACTGACCGCCGAAGAGCGTCTGCTCCGCGCGATCTTTGCGGAAAAGGGCAAGGAAGTTCGTGACTCGTCACTCCGTGTTCCGCACGGTGAGCACGGAACCGTCATCGACGTCAAGATCTTTGACGCAAACGACGAAGACGACGAGCTCGGAAATGGCGTCCTCAAGAAGGTCGTCGTATACATCGCCCAGAAGCGCAAGATCTCGGAGGGTGACAAACTTGCTGGCCGCCACGGCAACAAGGGTGTTATCGCCAAGATCCTTCCGGTCGAAGACATGCCGTTCCTCGAAGACGGAACTCCTGTCGACGTCGTCCTCAACCCGCTCGGTGTTCCCGGTCGAATGAACTTCGGTCAGGTACTCGAACTCCACCTCGGTTGGGCAGCCAAGCAGGGCTGGCAGGTCAACGGAAACCCGGACTGGGCAAAGTTCCTTCCCGAAGAGGCCCGCGAGATTGCTCCCGGCACCAAGGTCGCAACCCCCGTCTTCGACGGAGCGAGCGAAGTGGAAATCGCCGGGTTGCTCGACTCGACTCTTCCCCGCGCCAACGGACAGCAGCTCATCGGTTCGTCCGGTAAGGCGATGTTGTTCGACGGCCGAACCGGAGAACCGTTCCCCGACCCCATCTCGGTCGGATACATGTACATCCTCAAGTTGCACCACCTCGTCGACGACAAGATTCACGCGCGCTCGACGGGACCGTACTCGATGATCACGCAGCAGCCGCTGGGTGGCAAGGCGCAGTTCGGCGGACAGCGATTCGGTGAGATGGAGGTCTGGGCTCTCGAGGCCTATGGCGCTTCCTATGCTCTGCAAGAGCTTCTCACCATCAAGTCCGACGACATTGCCGGTCGCGTCAAGGTGTACGAAGCCATCGTCAAGGGCTTGAACATTCAGGAGCCTGGAATCCCTGAGTCGTTCAAGGTCCTCATGAAGGAAATGCAGTCCCTCGGACTCAACGTCGAAGTTCTCGACGGCGCCGAGAACCCTGTCAACCTTCGTGACACGGCCGATGACGCAGACCGCGCAACCGCATCGCTGGGTGTCAACATCGCCCGCGAAGAGTCCGCAGCAGTGGACTTCGCCGAATAGGCACCCCCAGAGAACTGACTATCGAGAAATACGAAAGAGAAAAAAGTGCTCGACGCAACAACTTTTGAAAAAATCCGGATCAAGCTCGCGACGAACGAACAAATTCGTTCGTGGTCGAGCGGTGAGGTCAAGAAGCCGGAAACCATCAACTACCGCACGCTCAAGCCCGAGAAGGATGGGCTCTTCGGTGAGCAGATCTTTGGTCCTTCCAAGGACTGGGAGTGTGCCTGCGGTAAGTACAAGCGTGTCCGCTTCAAGGGCGTCACGTGTGAGCGATGCGGTGTCGAGGTCACTCGTCAGGCCGTCCGTCGTGAGCGCATGGGACACATCGAGTTGGCCGCTCCGGTCACGCACATCTGGTACTTCAAGGGTGTCCCGAGCCGTCTCGGTTACCTCCTCGACATGGCGCCGAAGGACCTCGAAAAGGTCATTTACTTCGCCGCATACATGGTGACGAGTGTGAACGACGAGCGCATGCACCAGGACATGCCGCTCATCGAGAAGATGGTTCAGACCGAAATTCGCGATTACGAAAAGGTTCGCGACGAAGAAATTGCAGATCGCCAAAAGGAACTCGAAGACGAACTCGCAAAGCTCGAAGCCGAAGAGTCCAAGGCCGATGTCAAGCGCAAGGCGAAAGAATCCGCCGAGCGTGAAATGGCGAACATTCGCAAGTCGTTCGACGACGACATTGCTCGCTGGCAGCGCGCGTGGGATTCGTTCCGCTCGCTCAAGCAAGGTGGGCTGTGGGCCGACGACACCGAGTTCCGTTTCCTCGTTGACCACTTCAAGGGCAACACCGACCCCGACAAGACGACTCTCGACGAGACCTACTTCACCGCACTCATGGGTGCCGAAGCTATCGAGCACGTCCTCAAGGACCTCGGCAAGAACGACCGCGAGAAGCTGAAAGCAACGGCCGATGTTCTGCGTGACGAGATCAAGAACGGCAAGGGACAGCGAAAGGTTCGTGCAATCAAGCGACTTCGTGTTGTCAACTCGTTCCTCGTCCCCGCCGGTCAGGACCCTCGCGACGTTCCGCTTCCCGAAGCGATGGTTCTTCGCGTGATTCCCGTGATCCCGCCGGACCTTCGTCCGATGGTTCAGCTCGACGGTGGACGTTTCGCAACGTCAGACCTCAACGACCTGTACCGACGCGTCATCAACCGCAACAACCGTCTGAAGCGATTCGACGAGCAGATGACGCCGCAGATCATCAAGAACAACGAAAAGCGCATGCTTCAAGAAGCCGTCGACGCGTTGTTTGACAACGGTCGTCGTGGACGTCCGGTCACCGGAACAGGTAACCGCGCGCTCAAGTCACTGTCCGACATGCTCAAGGGAAAGCAGGGACGTTTCCGTCAGAACCTGCTCGGAAAGCGCGTCGACTACTCGGGCCGTTCGGTCATCGTTGTCGGTCCGCAGCTCAAGCTCCACCAGTGTGGTCTTCCCAAGCAGATGGCGCTCGAACTGTTCAAGCCCTACGTCATCAAGCAACTTCAGGACAAGGGACTCGCGTCCAGCATCAAGAGCGCGAAGCGTGCCGTTGAGCGCGCCTACCCAGAGGTCTGGGGAGAGCTCGAAGAAATCATTCGCGACCGTCCGGTTCTGCTGAACCGCGCACCAACGCTTCACCGCCTCGGAATTCAGGCGTTCGAACCGCAGCTCGTCGAGGGTAAGGCCATTCAGCTCCACCCCCTCGTGTGTGCCGCGTTCAACGCTGACTTCGACGGTGACCAGATGGCCGTGCACCTTCCCCTCTCGGTGGAGGCCCAGGCTGAAGCGCGCGTTCTCATGCTCGCGTCGAACAACATCCTCAAGCCCTCGGACGGAAAGCCGGTTACGGTTCCGACCCAGGACATGATCATCGGTTTGCACCACCTCACCTCGGAACGCCCCGGCGTTGCGGGAGAAGGACGCGCATTCGGTTCGATTTCCGAAGGCCTCATGGCGCTCGACCAGAACAAACTGCACATCAATGCCGCGATCAAGATTCGCGTTCCTGATGTGGTTTTTGCTGATGGTCAAACGCCCGAGGGTTACACACCGGGCAAGGCATTCGAGACGACCCTCGGAAAGGCCATTTTCAACGGTCTTCTTCCCGCGGACTTCCCGTACGTGACCGAGGTTGCGGACAAGGGTGTCATCACCGAAATCGTTGAAATCCTTGCTGAAAAGTACCCCAAGGTCGTCGTGGCGGCAACGCTCGATGCACTAAAGGACGCAGGATTCCACTGGGCAACCCGATCGGGTGTCACCGTTGCGCTGAGCGACGTCGTGACTCCGAAGGAAAAGAAGTCGATCATCGAGAAGCACGAGAAAGAAGCCGCGAAGGTCGACAGCCAGTTCGAAAAGGGTCTCATTTCGGACGACGAGCGCCACAAGGAACTCATCGGAATTTGGACCCGCGCGAACGTCGAGGTTTCGGCAGCGCTCAAGGTCGAAATGTCGAAGGGCTACAACACCATCAACCGCATGGTCACCTCTGGTGCGCGTGGTAACTGGCTGCAAGTTGGAAACATCGCCGGTATGCGTGGACTCGTTGCGAACCCGAAGGGCGAGATCATCTCGACCCCGATCAAGAACTCGTACCGCGAGGGACTGTCGGTCGCCGAGTACTTCATCGCCACCCACGGTGCACGTAAGGGTCTTGCGGACACGGCTCTTCGTACCGCCGACTCGGGGTACCTCACCCGTCGTCTCGTTGACGTCTCACAGGATGTCATCATCCGCGAGCCGGACTGTGGAACGACCAAGGGACTGCCGTTCACCATCGCGACCGACGGCGTCGCCGCGGACAACGTGGAGAACCTCGTCTTCGCTCGCACCCTGGCCGCCGACGCGCTCGGCGCGAAGGGCAAGGTTGTCGCGGAAGCCGGATCGGACATCGGCCGCCAGACAATCAAGGACTTCATCGCCGCCGGTGTCACGTCACTGCTTGTTCGTTCACCGCTGACGTGTGAATCGACTCAGGGAGTGTGTGGCGCGTGTTACGGCCGCTCGATGGCGACGGGTAAGACCGTCGACCTCGGTGAAGCGGTCGGAATCATCGCCGCTCAGTCGATCGGTGAGCCCGGAACCCAGCTGACGATGCGTACCTTCCACACCGGTGGTTCGGCGTCCGCAGTTGACATCACTCAGGGTCTTCCTCGAGTCGCCGAGTTGTTCGAGGCGCGTACCCCGAAGGGGGCAAGCCCGATTGCCGATGCGACTGGTCGCGTCGCGATCGACGAGTCTGGTGCACAGCGCAAGCTCATCCTGACTCCCGACAACGGTGACGAGGCCTACTCGTACACGATCCTCAAGAACGCCGTCCTGCTCGTCGAGGATGGCTCGCACGTCGAGGTCGGAACCCAGTTGTTCGCGGGAACGCTCGACCCGAAGGACGTCCTTCGAGTCCGCGGTCTGCGCGAGGTTCAGACTCACCTCGTCGAAGGTGTTCAGGGTGTGTACCTGTCACAGGGTGTTCCCATCCACGACAAGCACATCGAGGTCATCGTTCGTCAGATGCTTCGCATGGTTTCGATCGTCGACCAGGGCGACACCGAGCTCGTCCCCGGAGAACTCGTCGACAACATCCGTTTCCGCGCGATCAACCGCGATGCAGTCGCCCGTGGAGCAAAGCCCGCCACCGCGCGCGCCGAACTTCTCGGAATCACCAAGGCGTCGCTCGCGACCGAGTCGTGGCTGTCGGCCGCGTCGTTCCAGGAAACCACCCGCGTTCTCACGCAGGCGGCCCTCGAGCGCAAGTCCGACCCGCTCATCGGTCTCAAGGAAAACGTCATCATCGGAAAGCTCATCCCGGCCGGTACCGGTCTCGCGAAGTACCGCGGGGTCGACATCAATAAGAACGTGGACGAAGCCGACCGTCGTTACCCGCAGCGCCACTTCACCGTGGGCGGGTTCTCGGAAAACGCGTTCAACTATGACGATCTCGAATCCTTCAACTCAGCGTCGTACGACGCATCGGGATTCCAGACCGAATACTAAACCGCACGTCGGACGAGGGGGTGGGCTTCGGCTCACCCCCTTTTCCCTTGCTTGGGGATGAAATGGGGCGGGTCTCGCGCACACCCCTTAGCGTCGAGCGATGCTCACCGCACTGTATGTATCGACGTTGGTCGTGTGGGCGGTTGCGCTCGCGTGGCACGACTTCCGTGACCACCGCCTGCCGGACGCGCTAACCCTGCCCGCGATTCCCCTGACCCTTGCCCTTTTACTCGTGACACGGCCAGAGAACGCGGGTTTCGGCACCTGCGCGGCCGTTGTCTCGATCGGGTTGGGGTTCCTCGCTCATCGCACGCTCGATTTGGGGTTGGGGGATGTGAAGCTTTTTCCCTCGGTCGCCCTGATCGCGGCGAATTCGTCACATCCGCTCGAGAAACTGGGGACCGGGTTCGTGATGATCGCCGTCCTGGGCGGGATCCACGCCACAATTCACCTCGTCATTACTCGTGACCAAAAGGCGCACATCCCGTTTGGACCGTCGATTCTGGGTGGATTGATGCTCTCACTTCTCACGGGTTGACCAAACCGCGAAATTGCGTGTAATCTTGAGATTTGTGTGTGCGTGATTGCGCGCGAGAAATCGTGAGTAATCACGCCAAACAAGGACCGCCATCCGGAGCGACTGCGTGAAGTTGTCGAACCGAGGTCCCCACGGCATGTCGGCCGCCGGTCGATTGAGAACATCGCTGTCACCGTGCAGAAAATACAAGGAGAAAAGTCGTGCCAACGATTCAGCAGTTGGTTCGCAAGGGACGTAGCCCCAAGGTCACCAAGACCAAGGCACCTGCGCTCAAGTCGAACCCCCAACAGCGTGGAGTGTGTACCCGTGTGTACACCACCACCCCCAAGAAGCCGAACTCGGCCCTTCGTAAGGTTGCTCGTGTCAAGCTGTCGAACGGCGTGGAAGTTACCGCCTACATTCCCGGTGAAGGGCACAACCTCCAGGAGCACTCGATGGTGCTCGTTCGTGGTGGTCGTGTGAAGGACCTCCCCGGTGTTCGATACAAGATTGTTCGTGGCGCACTCGACACGCAGGCGGTCAAGAACCGCAAGCAGGCTCGTAGCCGTTACGGCGCGAAGGCGGAGAAGAAGTAATGCCTCGTAAAGGACCCGCACCCAAGCGCCCCGTCGTTGCCGATCCGGTGTACAGCTCGCCCGTTGTGTCGCAGCTCGTCAACAAGATCCTGCTCGACGGCAAGAAAGACCTCGCCCAGCGCATCGTTTACGGTGCACTCGAAGGCGTCGCCACCAAGTCAAGCCAGGACCCGGTAGTCGTTCTCAAGAAGGCGCTCGACAACGTGCGCCCGACCCTCGAGGTGCGTTCGCGCCGCGTTGGTGGATCGACCTACCAGGTTCCCGTCGAAGTCAAGCCTCACCGTGCGAACACCCTCGCACTCCGCTGGTTGACCTCGTACGCGAAGTCGCGTCGTGAAAAGACGATGACCGAGCGTCTTCAGAACGAAATCCTCGACGCGTCCAACGGACTCGGAGCGGCCGTCAAGCGCCGTGAAGACACCCACAAGATGGCCGAGTCGAACAAGGCATTCGCGCACTACCGCTGGTAGTCGCTCGGGGGCTGGTCCCACGACCAGCCCCTCACCCTGACCTCACCCATACAGAAACCCACACGGAGAACAACACATGGCACAGGACGTGCTCACCGACCTCAACAAGGTCCGCAACATCGGCATCATGGCTCACATCGATGCCGGTAAGACGACGACGACTGAACGAATCCTTTACTACACCGGTATCACGCACAAGATCGGTGAAGTTCACGACGGCGCGGCCACCATGGACTGGATGGCCCAAGAGCAAGAGCGTGGAATCACCATCACGTCCGCTGCGACGACGTGTTTCTGGGACAAGAACCAGATCAACATTATTGACACCCCTGGGCACGTCGACTTCACGGTCGAGGTAGAGCGTTCGCTCCGTGTTCTGGACGGTGCCGTTGCCGTCTTCGACGGTAAAGAAGGTGTCGAGCCTCAGTCGGAGACCGTGTGGCGTCAGGCCGACAAGTACAACGTCCCCCGCATCTGCTTCGTCAACAAGATGGACAAGCTCGGCGCGGACTTCTATTTCACGGTGGACACCATCGTCAAGCGCCTCGGCGCAAAGCCACTTGTTATCCAGCTCCCGATCGGGTTCGAGTCGACCTTCGTTGGCGTCGTCGACCTCATCGAGATGCGTGCCCTCGTGTGGCAGGGTGACTCGAAGGGTGACGTTACGCTCGGTGCGTCCTACGAGATCGAAGCCATCCCCGCGGATCTTCAGGCCAAGGCCGAGGAATACCGTTCGCAGCTCATCGAAGCCGTGTCCGAATCCAGCGACGAACTTCTCGAGAAGTTCCTCGCCGGTGAAGAGCCTTCAATCCCCGAAATCAAGGCCGCCATTCGCAAGATGACAATCGCGGGTGCCGCCTACCCCGTCCTCTGTGGTTCGGCGTTCAAGAACCGCGGTGTTCAGCCGATGCTCGATGCTGTCATCGACTACCTGCCGTCGCCGCTCGATGTTCCCGATGTTGATGGAATCGACGTTCGCGACCACGAGAAGCACCTCACTCGCAAGCCCGACTCGAACGAGCCCTTCGCGGCTCTCGCGTTCAAGATTGCGGTTCACCCGTTCTTCGGCCGTCTGACCTACATTCGCGTGTACTCGGGCAAGTTGAACTCGGGAGAGCAGATCATCAACTCGACGAAGGACAAGAAAGAGCGCATCGGCAAGATCTTCCAGATGCACTCGAACAAGGAAAACCCCGTCGATTCGGTGACCGCTGGACACATCTACGCAGTTATTGGGCTCAAGGACACCACTACGGGTGACACCCTCTGTGACCCGAACCAGGCAATCGTCCTCGAGTCGATGACCTTCCCCGAGCCCGTGATCGAGGTCGCAATCGAGCCCAAGACCAAAGCCGACCAGGAAAAGCTCGGCCTTGCGATTCAGAAGCTCGCCGAAGAAGACCCGACTTTCCGCACGGAACTCAACCAGGAAACGGGCCAGACCGTCATCAAGGGAATGGGTGAACTTCACCTCGACATCCTCGTTGACCGTATGAAACGTGAATTCGGTGTCGAGGCCAACGTCGGTAAGCCGCAGGTTGCCTACCGCGAAACCCTGAAGTCGTCTGTCCTCAAGTATGACTACACCCACAAGAAGCAGACCGGTGGTTCTGGTCAGTTTGCCAAGGTGCAGATCAGCCTCGAGCCGATGGAAGTTACCGTCGAAAAGGCTTACGAATTCGAAAACGCCGTGACCGGTGGTCGTGTTCCTCGCGAATACATCCCCGCCGTCGACGCCGGAATCCAGGACGCCATGCAGGTCGGTGTCCTTGCCGGATTCCCCACCGTCGGTGTCAAGGCAATCCTCGTTGATGGCCAGTACCACGATGTTGACTCGTCGGAAATGGCCTTCAAGATCGCTGGATCGATGGCCTACAAAGAGGCCGCTCGTAAAGCGAACCCGATTCTTCTCGAGCCGCTTATGGCGGTCGAGGTGCGCACGCCGGAAGAGTACATGGGAGACGTAATTGGCGACCTGAACTCTCGACGCGGGCAGATTCAAAGCATGGAAGATGCGACCGGCGTCAAGGTCGTTCGCGCTCTCGTGCCGCTCTCGGAGATGTTCGGATACGTCGGTGATCTGCGGTCGAAGACCTCGGGTCGTGCGGTGTACTCGATGACTTTCGAGACGTATGCTGAGGTCCCGAAGGCTGTGTCCGACGAGATCGTCCAGAAGAGCAAGGGCGACTGAGCTCCTCGCGTGACGACACCCGTCGAGACGCGATAAACTAATAACTTCATATCCCAGTTAAACAATCGTTTGCCCGGAAAGTCCGGGTAAATCACCGAACGTCCTAGGAGGACACAGTGGCTAAGGCCAAGTTCGAGCGGAGCAAGCCGCACGTAAACATCGGAACGATTGGTCACGTCGACCACGGCAAGACCACTCTGACCGCCGCAATTTCGAAGGTTCTTGCAGATAAGTACCCTTCGGCCGTCAACGTCGTCCGCGACTTCTCGTCGATCGACTCCGCTCCTGAAGAGCGCCAGCGCGGTATCACCATCAACATCTCGCACGTTGAGTACGAGACCCCCAAGCGTCACTACGCTCACGTTGATGCACCCGGCCACGCTGACTACATCAAGAACATGATCACCGGTGCTGCTCAGATGGACGGTGCAATCCTCGTGGTTGCCGCCACTGACGGTCCCATGGCTCAGACCCGTGAGCACGTTCTTCTCGCGAAGCAGGTTGGTGTTCCTTACCTCCTCGTCGCACTCAACAAGTCCGACATGGTCGACGACGAGGAAATCCTCGAACTCGTCGAGGTCGAGGTTCGCGAGCTTCTCTCGAGCCAGGGCTTCGATGGCGACAACGCCCCCGTCGTTCGCGTTTCGGGCCTCAAGGCTCTCGAAGGCGACCCGAAGTGGGTTGAGTCGATTGTCGAGCTCATGGAAGCAGTCGACAACTCGGTTCCGGACCCGATCCGCGACAAGGACAAGCCGTTCTTGATGCCGATCGAAGACGTGTTCACCATCACCGGTCGTGGAACGGTTGTTACCGGCCGCGCCGAGCGTGGAACTCTCGGAATCAACTCCGAAGTTGAGATCGTCGGAATCCGCCCCACCCAGAAGACGACTGTTACCGGAATCGAAATGTTCCACAAGCAGCTCGACGAAGCATGGGCAGGCGAGAACTGTGGTCTCCTCCTCCGTGGAACCAAGCGTGAAGATGTTGAGCGTGGCCAGGTTGTTGTTAAGCCCGGTTCGATCACCCCTCACACCGAGTTCGACGGAACCGCCTACATCCTTTCCAAGGAAGAGGGCGGACGCCACAACCCGTTCTTCACGAACTACCGTCCCCAGTTCTACTTCCGCACGACCGACGTCACTGGCGTCATCGAGCTTCCTGCTGGTACCGAAATGGTTATGCCCGGTGACACCACCGACATGGCCGTGACGCTCATCCAGCCGATCGCTATGGAAGAGGGCCTCGGCTTCGCAATCCGTGAGGGTGGCCGCACCGTCGGCGCCGGCACGGTGACCAAGGTCAAGAAGTAGTCTCTACTTCCCCTTTCGTTGGGGTCCAGCCTTCGGGCTGGGCCCCTTCTGTATGTGCGACGTGGCGAGGTGACGCAGTGTCAAATATTCGACACGCCCGAGTTGCACAAATGTCGGGGTTGTGAGAGAGTAGTGAAGTTGTACACGCGGCACTTTGTTGTGTCGCTCACTGTCCGGAAGTGATCAGGATGCGGTTTCCCGCAGTTACCTGGTCCGCCGACAGACAACACGGCTTACCGCTCACGTGGTTTCCACGTGTGGCGCTCGGGCTCGTTGATAGAAGAACAGTGGTGCGCAAGCACAAAGTGCTCACGGACAACCTTGTCGGTGAAACGAAAGAAAGAGTGGATCATGGCGGGACAAAAAATCCGCATTCGGTTGAAGTCGTACGACCACGCCGGAATTGACGCCTCGGCGCGAAAGATCGTGGAGACGGTTACCCGCGCGGGTGCGACCGTTGTCGGCCCCGTGCCGCTTCCGACGGAGAAGGATGTCATCGCTGTCATCCGCTCACCTCACAAGTACAAGGACAGCCGCGAGCACTTTGAGAAGCGCACCCACAAGCGTCTGATCGACATCATTGACCCGACTCCGAAGGCGGTCGACTCGCTTATGCGTCTTGACCTGCCCGAAGACGTTTCCATCGAAATCAAGCTCTAAGGACACCCCATGACGAAGGTCAACAACACCAAGGGTCTTTTGGGCATCAAGCTCGGAATGACTCAGGCCTGGGACGAGAACAACAAGTTTGTTCCCGTTACCGTGGTTGCCGTGAGCCCGAACGTGGTCACGCAGCTTCGCACCGAAGAAATCGACGGTTACGTTGCTGTCCAGATCGCTGCTGGTGCTATCGACCCCCGCAAGGTCACCAAGCCTCTTGCCGGACACTTCGAGAAGGCGGGCGTCACTCCTCGTCGTCACGTGGCCGAGATCCGCACACCGGACGCCGCGTCCTACAACCTCGGACAGGAACTGACCGTTGACCTTTTCGCCGCGGGCGAGGGTGTCGACGTTGTCGGAACGTCCAAAGGTAAGGGATTCGCCGGTGTGATGAAGCGCCACAACTTCAAGGGTGTTTCCGCATCGCACGGTTCGCACCGAAACCACCGCAAGCCCGGTTCCATCGGTGCTTCGTCGACCCCGTCGCGCGTCTTCAAGGGCATGCGCATGGCCGGTCGTATGGGTTTCGATCGTGTCACCGTCCTCAACCTCAAGGTTCACGCTGTTGATTCCGAGCGTGGACTTCTTCTCATCAAGGGCGCGGTTCCCGGTCCCGCTGGTCGCCTCGTCTTCGTTCGCAACGCAGTGAAGGGAGCCTAAGGACTATGTCTCAGGTATCCGTCGTTGACGCCGCTGGTAAGAAGACCGGCACAGTAGAGCTCCCCGGCTCGGTGTTCGATGTTGTGGCCAATGTGCCGCTCATCCACCAGGTCGTTGTTGCTCAGCTGGCTGCCGCTCGCCAGGGCACACACAAGGTCAAGAACCGTGGAGAAGTTTCCGGTTCTGGTCGCAAGCCGTTCAAGCAGAAGGGAACAGGTCGCGCTCGTCAGGGTTCGGTCCGTATGCCTCAGCACCGCGGTGGTGGAATTGTCCACGGCCCGACGCCTCGCGATTACTCGCAGCGCACCCCCAAGAAGATGATTCACCTCGCGTTGCTCGGTGCCATCTCGGACCGCGCTCGCGCTGGTCGCCTTCACGTCGTCACCTCGTTCGTTCCCGGTGACGCACCGTCGACCAAGACCGCCGCGAAGCTCGTTGCTGACCTCACGACCGGACCCCGCGTCCTGATCGTTGTGGCCGTGAACGACACCGTGACGGAGAAGAGCGTTCGTAACCTCATCGGTATCCACACGATCACGCCGGGTCAGCTCAACGCATACGACGTTTTGCACGCGGACGACATCATCTTCACGCAGGCCGCGTACGACACGTTCGTTGCCGCCAAGATCGAGAAAGAGGCCTCAGCATGAGCATCCTCGCCGCCGCCCAGAACAAAGACCCTCGTGACATCATCGTCTCGCCGGTCGTGAGCGAAAAGTCCTATGGACTCATCGACGAAGGCAAGTACACCTTTGTCGTCGCTCCTGACGCGAACAAGACCGAAATCAAGCTCGCCATCGAAAAAATCTTCGGTGTCAAGGTTGCGTCGGTCAACACCCTCAACCGCACGGGTAAGACCCGCCGCACGAAGTTCGGCATGGGCAAGCGCAAGGACACGAAGCGCGCCATTGTCACCCTCAAGTCGGGCACCATCGACATCTTCACGGCTGTCGGATAGGGAAAAGGACTAGAACATGGCTATTCGCAAATACAAGCCCACGACCCCTGGTCGCCGTGGTTCGTCGGTTTCGGACTTCGCCGAAATCACTCGCTCGACCCCCGAGAAGTCGCTCCTCGAGCCACTTCCCAAGACCGGTGGTCGCAACAACGCTGGTCGCATCACGACTCGCCACATTGGTGGAGGGCACAAGCGCCAGTACCGTCTCATTGACTTCCGTCGCAACGACAAGGATGGCGTGAACGCCAAGGTCGCTCACATCGAGTACGACCCCAACCGCACCGCACGCATCGCACTCCTCCACTTCGTGGATGGAACCAAGCGCTACATCCTCGCCCCGAACAAGCTCAGCCAGGGCGACATTGTTGAATCAGGCCCCTCGGCCGACATTAAGCCGGGTAACAACCTTCCTCTCCGTAACATTCCGGTCGGAACGGTTATCCACGCGATCGAACTTCGCCCAGGCGGAGGTGCGAAGATGGCTCGTTCGGCGGGTGCATCGGTGCGTCTCGTCGCCAAGGACGGCCCCTACGCTCAATTGCGTTTGCCTTCGGGTGAAATCCGCAACGTCGACGCGCGCTGCCGCGCGACAGTCGGTGAGGTCGGAAACGCCGAACAGTCCAACATCAACTGGGGTAAGGCCGGCCGTATGCGTTGGAAGGGCGTTCGCCCGACCGTTCGTGGTGTCGCGATGAACCCGGTTGACCACCCGCACGGTGGTGGTGAGGGTAAGACCTCTGGTGGTCGTCACCCCGTCTCGCCGTGGGGTCAGTCTGAAGGACGCACGCGTCGTCCGAAGAAGGAAAGCAACAAGCTCATTGTCCGCCGCCGCACCGTCGGTAAGAAGCGTTAGTAGGAGCCCGGAATGCCTCGTAGTCTCAAGAAGGGTCCCTTCGTCGACGACCACCTTTTCCGTAAGGTGATTGCTCAGAACGACGCCGGAACCAAGAACGTTATCCGCACGTGGTCACGTCGATCGATGATCGTCCCCGCCATGCTCGGTCACACGATCGCCGTTCACGACGGCCGCAAGCACGTCCCGGTGTTCGTCACCGAGACGATGGTCGGTCACAAGCTCGGTGAATTCGCCCCCACCCGTACCTTCCGTTCGCACGTGAAGGATGACAAGAAGGGTCGTCGCCGCTAAGCGGCGAGAAGGTGAACATCATGGTTGAATCCATCGCCAAACTCAAGAACATCCGCGTTACCCCGCAGAAGGCCCGTCGAGTGATCGACATGGTTCGCGGCAAGCAGGTCGAGGAAGCACTCGCGATCCTCAAGTTTGCCCCGCAAGGTGCCTCGGAGCCCGTTTACAAACTCGTTGCCTCAGCCGTTGCAAACGCTCGCGTGACCGCCGACAAGACGAACGAAGCACTGAACGAGGGTGAACTCGTCATCGACAAGATTTTCGTCGACGAGGGACCCACGATGAAGCGCTTCCAGCCTCGTGCACAGGGTCGCGCATTCCAGATCCTCAAGCGCACGAGCCACATCACTGTTGTGCTGAGCACCCCCGAAGCCAAGGTTTCGGTTGCACCGGCAAAGAAGGCTGCCCCCAAGGCTGCCGCGAAGGCCCCGACCGCGAAGGCAGGTAAGTAGAAATGGGTCAGAAAGTACACCCCTACGGATTCCGCCTCGGAATCACGACCGACCACCGTTCGCAGTGGTTCTCGGACTCGACCAAGCCCGGCGAACGATACGCCGACTACGTGGCCGAAGACGTCAAGATTCGTCGATTCCTTCAGGAGAAGCTCGACCGCGCCGGTGTCTCGCACATGGTTGTTCGCCGCACGCGTGATCGCGTCACGGTTGATGTTCACGTTGCCCGTCCGGGTGTGGCCATTGGTCGCCAGGGAACGGGTCTGGACCGCCTCCGCGAAGAAGCGTTTGCGCTGACCGGCAAGGTCGTCATCATCAACATCGTTGAGGCGCTCAACCCCGAGGCCGACGCCCAGCTCGTCGCTCAGGGAATCGCCGAGCAGCTCGGAGCACGTGTGGCTTTCCGCCGCGCGATGCGCAAGGGACTCCAGGGCGCACAGCGCGCTGGTGCCAAGGGTGTTCGAATCCAGGTTTCGGGTCGACTCGGTGGTGCGGAAATGTCGCGCTCAGAGTTCTACCGCGAAGGTCGCGTTCCACTCCACACGCTTCGCGCAAACATCGACTACGGCTTCTATGAGGCACGTACGACGTTCGGCCGCATCGGTGTGAAGGTCTGGATCTACAAGGGCGACATCACCGACAAAGAACTCGCACGCGAACAGGCTGCCCAGAAGGCAGCTCGGGGCGGTCGCGATGGAAACCGTGGTGGTCCTCGTCGCGGCGCTGCACCTCGTGGCGCTGAGGCTCCGGCCGCTACCGCAGGAACTGAGGCGTAAACCATGCTTATTCCCCGTAAAGTCAAGCACCGCAAGCAGCACCACCCGAAGCGTTCGGGCGCGGCGACCGGTGGCACCAAGGTCACTTTTGGTGAGTTCGGTATCCAGGCCATCACGCCTGCCTACGTGACGAACCGACAGATTGAGTCGGCTCGTATCGCCATGACCCGTCACATCAAGCGTGGTGGAAAGGTGTGGATCAACATCTACCCCGACCGCCCGTTGACCAAGAAGCCCGCCGAAACCCGAATGGGTTCCGGAAAGGGTTCGCCGGAATGGTGGATTGCGAACGTCAAGCCGGGCCGCGTCCTGTTCGAGGTCGCTGGAGTTTCCGAGCAGCTCGCTCGTGAAGCCATGACCCGCGCGATCCACAAGTTGCCGCTCAAGGCGCGCATCATCAAGCGTGAAGAGGGAGACGCGTAATGTCTGTCGGAACAAAGACCCTGAAGCCCGCTGACCTCGACACGTTCGAGAACGAGCAGCTCGTCGGCGAACTGAAGAAGGCGAAGGAAGAACTCTTCAACCTTCGTTTCCAGTCGGCGACCGGTCAGCTCGAAAGCCACGGCCGTGTTCGTGCCGTCAAGCGTGACATCGCTCGGATCTACACCATCATTCGCGAACGCGAACTGGGATTCCGTGAGGTCAAAGCCCCCGTTGCGAAGCCCGCCAAGGCCGCGACCAAGGCTGCGTCCACCGCACCAAAGACCGACGAAACCGCTGAGGAGACGAAGTAATGGCTACCGAGAAGAAGGCAGCAACCATGGAAGCTCGCGCCGACCGTAAGGTTCGACGCGGACTTGTCGTCAGCGACAAGATGGACAAAACCATCACCGTCAAGATCGAATCCCGCGTCAAGCACCCGCTCTATGGCAAGGTCATGAGCCGCTCGTCCAAGGTCAAGGCACACGACGAGAACAACACGGCCGGCATCGGCGACCTCGTTGTTATCGCCGAGACCCGCCCGCTGTCCGCCACCAAGAACTGGCGACTCGTCGAGATCGTGGAGAAGGCGAAGTAATTCGCCTCTCGTACTAGGAGAACAACATGCTTCAACAGGAATCCCGACTCAAGGTTGCCGACAACACCGGCGCCAAAGAGCTGCTCACTATTCGTGTGCTCGGTGGCTCGACCCGACGTTATGCGGGACTTGGCGACATCATTGTTGCGACCGTCAAGGACGCAATCCCCGGCGGAAACGTCAAAAAGGGTGAGGTCGTCAAAGCGGTCATCGTTCGCACGGTCAAAGAAACTCGTCGCGCCGACGGTTCATACATCAAGTTTGACGAAAACGCGGCAGTCCTTATCAAGAACAAGGAAGGCGAGCCACGCGGAACCCGTATCTTCGGTCCCGTCGGCCGCGAACTTCGTGAAAAGAAGTTCATGAAAATTGTGTCGCTCGCACCGGAGGTGATTTAGTCACATGCAGAACATCAAGAAGGGTGACACCGTGGTTGTCATCAGCGGTAAGCGCGAATACAAGGGCAAAACCGGTGAGGTCATCGAGGTACTCGTTGAGGCTCAGAAGGTCATCGTCCAGGGCATCAACATGGTGACCAAGCACGTCAAGGCCGGCGAAACCAACCGCGGCACCAAGACGGGTGGTATCGAAACCATGGAAGCGCCGATTCACGTGTCCAACGTGGCTCTCGTTGACCCCAAGACCAAGAAGCCGACGCGTGTCGGGTTCAAGGTCGAGACCGTCAAACTCAAGAACGACAAGACCAAGATCGTGCGTACCCGTTACGCCAAGAAGTCAGGTGAAAAACTCTAATGTCCGCTACTGCCGCAGCGGCTGGCAAAATCCAGCCCCGCCTCAAGGCCAAGTACCGTTCCGACATCGTTGGCACGTTGACCTCGGAGTTCGGTTACACGAACCCCCACCAGATCCCCAAGCTGGTCAAGGTCGTCGTCAACACCGGTGTCGGTGAAGCAGCACGTGACTCCAAGGTCATCGACGGCGCTGTTCGCGATCTCACGCTCATCACGGGACAAAAGCCCGTTGTGACGAAGGCGCGCAAGTCCATTGCTCAGTTCAAGCTGCGCGAGGGAATGCCGATTGGTGCGCACGTCACTCTTCGTGGCGACCGCGCGTGGGAATTCGTCGACCGTCTCGTCTCGCTCGCACTTCCCCGTATCCGCGACTTCCGTGGCCTTTCGCCTCGCCAGTTCGACGGAAACGGCAACTACACCTTCGGTCTTCAGGAACAGTCCGTGTTCCACGAGATCGACCAGGACAAGATTGACCGCGTTCGCGGTTTCGACATCACTGTCGTGACCACGGCCAAGACCGACGACGAAGGTCGTGCCCTGCTCCGTGAGCTCGGGTTCCCCTTCGTCGCTGCGACAACCGTCGCCGAATAAACCACCCACTGACAAGGTCGACCTCCGCGTAACGGTTGTCGAAACCAGACAGAGAACAGGAAAAAACAACAATGACAATGACAGATCCGGTCGCAGATTTGCTGACCCGTCTGCGGAACGCGTCGAGTGCACACCACGACGCCGTCACGTTGCCATCGAGCACGATCAAGGCGGGAATCGCCGAGATCCTCAAGCGCGAAGGTTACGTTGCGGAGTGGAAGGTTGAACCCGCTCGCGTTGGCAATAGCTTGACCATCACGTTGAAGTACGGCAACGAGCGCAAGGCGGCCATTTCCGGCCTCAAGCGCGTCTCTAAGCCTGGACTTCGCGTTTACGCAAAGTCGACCGAGATCCCCACGGTTCTCGGCGGACTCGGCGTTGCCATTCTGTCCACCTCGTCGGGCCTTCTCACGGACCGCGAAGCACAGAAGAAAGGCGTGGGTGGGGAAGTCCTCGCCTACGTGTGGTAACTCGCCATGTCGCGTATTGGTCGTCTCCCCATCGACATTCCGTCGGGTGTAACCGTTTCGGTTGCCCAATCCGTCGTCACCGTCACGGGACCCAAGGGTGAACTCACCGTCAACATCGCAAGCCCCATCGCGGTAACGGTCGAGGACAACCAGGTCGTCGTGACTCGTCCGGACGATGAGCGCGCATCGCGTTCGCTTCACGGACTCACCCGCACGCTGATCGCCAATGACATCGTCGGCGTCACCGCGGGTTACACCAAGGCCCTCGAGATCGTCGGTACCGGTTACCGCGTCGCCTCGAAGGGCGCGGGCGTTGAATTCGCTCTCGGCTACTCGCACCCCATCACCGTTGACCCGCCGGCCGGCATTTCGCTTGCCGTCGAGGGAAACAACAAGGTCATCGTTTCGGGAATTTCGAAGCAGGCCGTCGGTGAGGTTGCCGCCAACATTCGAAAACTCCGCAAGCCTGAGCCATATAAGGGCAAGGGAGTTCGTTACGAGGGCGAAGTCGTCCGTCGTAAGGCCGGAAAGGCTGGTAAGTAACCATGGCTACTACCTCAAAGTCCGAGCAGCGCACGCGCCGCCACTTCCGTCTTCGCAAGAAGGTCAACGGAACCGAAGCGCGCCCCCGCCTCGTTGTGACCCGATCGGCGCGTCACCTGTTCGTCCAGGTCGTGGACGACACCAAGGGTGTCACCCTCGCGTCAGCGTCGACCATGGAGCCGGATTTCCGCGCTTCGTCGGACGACAAGACCGCAAAAGCCAAGAAGATCGGCGGATTGGTTGCCGACCGCGCAAAGAAGGTCGGCGTCTCAACCGTCGTCTTTGACCGCGGTGGTAACCGTTATGCCGGCCGCGTCGCAGCTGTTGCTGATGGCGCCCGCGAGGCAGGACTGACCCTGTGAGCGACGAAACGAAGGACAACACTGTGTCGGAAGAAACCACTGCCCCCGAGGCAGTAGAAGCAACGACGACCGAGGAGACCGCTCCTCGCGGTCGCCGTGGCGACAACAACAACCGTGGCGGCGGACGCACCGGTGGTCGTAATGACCGCGGTCCTCGCGACGTTGAAAAGAGCCCCTTCCTCGAGAAGGTCGTTGCAATCAACCGTGTTTCGAAGGTCGTCAAGGGTGGTCGTCGCTTTGCGTTCACCGCGCTTGTCGTCGTCGGTGACGGTAACGGACTCGTCGGAGTCGGTTATGGCAAAGCGCGTGAGGTTCCGCTCGCGATCTCGAAGGGCGTCGAAGACGCGAAGAAGAACTTCTTCCGCGTTCCTCGCTCGGGCGCGACCATTCCTCACCCGGTTCAAGGTGAAGCTGCGGCCGGTGTCGTTCTACTTCGCCCCGCATCGGCTGGTACCGGAGTTATCGCCGGTGGTCCGGTTCGTGCCGTTCTCGAGTGCGCCGGAATCCACGATGTCTTGAGCAAGTCGCTCGGTTCATCGAACACCATCAACATCGTTCACGCAACGGTCGCAGCTCTCAAGCAACTCGAAGAACCTCGTGCGGTCGCCGCACGTCGTGGTCTCGAGTTCGAGGATGTTGCTCCCGCGCGCCTCATCCGTGCCGAGGCTGACGCCGTGGCCGCTGCGAAGGCAGGTGCCTAATGGGTCAGCTCAAGATCACGCAGATCAAGTCCAAAATCAGCGAGAAGCAGAACCAGCGTGACACGCTGCGGAGCCTCGGACTGAAGCGCATCGGTCAGACCGTTATTCGTCCGGATGACTCCGTCAACCGCGGATACGTCCGAACCGTCGCGCACCTCGTCACTGTTGAGGAAGTGAAGTAATGGCCGAAGAGAAGAAGCCCGCCGCTAAGCCGGCCGCAGCGAAGGCGCCCGCCAAGGCACCTGCAGCGAAGGCGCCTGCCAAGGCACCCGCAAAAGCAGCAGCGCCCAAGGCAGCAGCAAAGCCTGTCGCTGACGCGACCGAAAAGGCTCCTGCGGCGAAAGCACCCGCTAAGGCAAAGCCCGCCGCGAAAGAAACTGGCGAGAAGGTTCAATTGCTTAAATTGCACCACCTCCGTCCCGCTGTCGGATCCAAGAAGGCTCGTACCCGCGTCGGTCGTGGTGAGGGTTCGAAGGGTAAGACCGCAGGCCGTGGAACCAAGGGTTCGAAGGCTCGCTACCAGGTTCGTCGCGGACTTGAAGGTGGAAACCTCAACTTCGTCATGCGTACCCCGAAACTTCGTGGTTTCACGAACCCGTTCCGGGTCGAGTACCAGGTTGTCAACCTCGATCGCATCACCGAGCTCTACCCGAAGGGCGGGGATGTCACCATCGCCGACCTCGTGGCAAAGGGTGCCGTTCGCAAGAACGAAAAGGTGAAGGTCCTTGGAAACGGCGACATTTCGGTTGCCGTGACCGTAACGGTCGACAAGGTGTCGAAGTCCGCTGAACAGAAAATCGTCGCAGCTGGCGGTTCAATCAAGTAGTCAGTGAAACGGGCCGAGCCACTGGTTCGGCCCGTTTTCTACTAGATTTAGAGAGTTGGCCGACAGGCCCGTCACAGGAGGATTAGTGTTCAGCGCAATTCGTCGAATCATGGGGACACCCGATCTTCGATCGAAGATCGGCTTCACTCTCTTCATGATTGTCCTGTATCGCCTCGGGTCGTTCATTCCTGCACCATTCGTCAATTACGCCAACGTCCAGGCCTGTCTCCACGGAAGTGCGGGCACCAATGGAATTTACGAACTCGTCAACATGTTGTCGGGTGGCGCGCTATTGCAGTTGTCAATTTTCGCCCTCGGAATCATGCCGTACATCACGGCGTCGATCATCACCCAACTTCTTCGAGTCGTCATCCCCCACTTCGAAACACTTCACAAAGAAGGTCAAGCGGGACAGACGAAGCTCACGCAATACACGCGTTACTTGACGCTTGGCCTCGGCGTCCTCCAGTCGACAACGCTGGTCACCGTTGCCCGTAGTGGCCAGCTTTTTGGTTCGTCTTCCAGCATCCCTGAATGTTCACAGCTGATCACCAGTGACGCATGGTATTCAATTCTTCTCATGGTCATCACGATGACCGCCGGCACCGGCCTCATCATGTGGTTTGGTGAATTGCTGACCGAACGCGGTATCGGCAACGGAATGTCGCTCCTGATCTTTGGGTCAATCGCCGCCGGATTCCCCGCATCGCTCTGGTCGATTCAGCGCGCTCAGGGCACGAACGTGTTCCTCATCGTGGTCGCAATTGGAATTGTCATCATGGCCGCGGTTGTGTTCGTCGAGCAGTCACAGCGTCGAATCCCCGTGCAATACGCCAAGCGAGTTGTTGGTACTCGTACCTATGGCGGAACGAGCACCTACATTCCGATCAAGGTGAACATGGCGGGTGTTGTTCCCGTTATCTTTGCGTCCTCGCTGCTTTACCTGCCCGCGCTCATCGCGCAATTCAACCAACCCGCATCGGGGCAAGTCGCGCCCGACTGGGTTTTGTGGATCAGCGCTAACCTCGCGAGCGGTGACCAGCCCCTCTACACCGCGATGTTCTTCCTGCTCATTGTCGGGTTCACGTATTTCTACGTTGCGATTACCTTCAACCCGGTCGAGGTCGCCGACAACATGAAACAGTACGGCGGCTTTATTCCCGGAATTCGCGCCGGGCGACCGACCGCCGAGTACTTGGACTTCGTCCTGACGCGAATCACGCTTCCGGGCGCAAGCTACCTTGGCGTCGTGGCCCTCATTCCACTCATCGCACTTGCGACGATTGGGGCAAACAAGAACTTCCCCTTCGGCGGAACCTCGATTCTCATCATCGTCGGTGTCGGACTGGAAACGGTCAAGCAAATTGACGCGCAACTTCAACAGCGCCACTACGAGGGGTTGCTCGGTTAATGGTCCGCATGCTCCTCGTTGGCCCTCCCGGGGCCGGGAAGGGCACTCAGGCGGTTCTGTTGTCGGAGGCCTTTGGTATTCCCGCCATCTCAACGGGCGACATTTTCCGCGCGAATGTGCGTGACGAGACACCTCTCGGGGTCGAAGCAAAGAGCTTCATGGATCGTGGCGAGTATGTTCCCGACAGCCTGACCAACGCGCTCGTTGCGGACCGTCTTAGCCATGCCGATTGTGAGCGTGGATTTTTGCTTGACGGCTACCCGCGGACGCTCGACCAGGTTCGTGCACTCGATGAGGTCCTCGCTGCACAGGGAAATCACCTAGACATCGTTGTCGAACTGACCGCAGACCCCGAAATCGTCATTGAACGAATTCGTCTTCGCGCGAACTCACAGGGTCGCACCGACGACACGGACGACGTCCTGCGGAACCGGCTATCGGTGTACACGCGCGAAACGGCACCGTTGATTGACGTTTACGGTGGGCGGGGAATCCTTGTCAGCGTTGATGGAATCGGTGCAATCGACGACGTGACTGGGCGAATCATGGAATCGATGTCTGCTCACGGGTTCTCGGCGTAAATCTCTAGTTGCAAATCCCTGATTTGTCGCGTATTCTCGTACTTTGGTGTGTCGTGCCCTCGTGGCGTGTCCCGCCAACCGCACGACGTGTGGTTGTGAGCAGCTAACGAACGGAAAAATTGGCTAACAAAGATGGCGTAATCGAGATTGAAGGCTCGGTCGTAGAAGCATTGCCCAATGCGATGTTTCGCGTCGAGTTGGCGAACGGCCACAAGGTCCTCGCACACATCTCGGGAAAAATGCGCCAGCACTACATTCGAATCCTCCCCGAGGACCGCGTGATTGTGGAACTTAGCCCCTACGACCTTTCACGAGGCCGGATCGTTTACCGCTACAAATAACCACACAGAAGGAACGGCCCGGAATTCGTTCGGGTACGACGCCAGCGATCAGGAGAACACAATGAAGGTCAACCCCAGCGTCAAGCCGATTTGCGACAAATGCAAAGTTATTCGTCGTCACGGAAACGTCATGGTGATCTGCGACAACCCTCGCCACAAACAGCGCCAGGGCTAACGCACACACCCCACAACTGAATACAACACCTCGCCGCATCACAACCCACAACCTGGGGGACCACCCGAGTAAGAGGCTCGGGAACGATGTTGGCTCAGACCTCTTCAATCACTAGGAGCAGCCTCATGGCACGTCTCGCTGGAGTCGATATTCCCCGCGACAAGCGCGTTGAAATCGCACTCACCTACATTTACGGCGTTGGCCGTACCCGTTCGGTTCAGGTTCTCGAAGAGACCCAGATCGACAAGAACATCCGCGTCAAAGACCTCACCGACGATCAACTGATCGCACTGCGTGACTACATCGACGCCAACTTCAAGGTGGAAGGTGACCTGCGCCGTGAGGTTCAGGCCGACATTCGCCGCAAGGTGGAACTTGGTTCGTACCAGGGAATCCGCCACCGTCGTGGTCTGCCCGTTCACGGTCAGCGCACGAAGACCAATGCCCGCACCCGCAAGGGACCGAAGCGCACTGTCGCCGGCAAGAAGAAGGCCGGCCGCTAGCCGCGGCCCTAGGAAAGGGAACTAGATCATGGCAGCACCGAAGGCGACCGCGGCTCGTAAGCCCCGCCGCAAGGACAAGAAGAACATCGCTGTGGGTCAGGCTCACATCAAGTCGACGTTCAACAACACCATCGTTTCCATCACCGATCCCACAGGAGCCGTCATCTCGTGGGCGTCGTCGGGTGGAGTCGGATTCAAGGGATCGCGTAAGTCGACCCCGTTCGCGGCTCAACTGGCCGCCGAATCGGCAGCCCGTCAGGCCCAAGAACACGGCGTCAAGAAGGTCGACGTGTTCGTCAAGGGGCCGGGTTCCGGCCGCGAAACGGCGATCCGTTCGCTTCAGGCCGCTGGCCTCGAGGTTGGATCCATCACCGATGTGACGCCACAGGCGCACAACGGTTGCCGTCCCCCCAAGCGTCGCCGCGTCTAACGCGTCACGGATTTACCGCGGTACTCGGGGTAACTCGAACATCGCGGCCCAACAATTGAACATTCGCATTCAGAGAAGTGTCATATAGCGGACACTGACCGAAAGGAAACCACGTGCTCATTGCACAGCGCCCCACACTCACCGAAATCACCGAGTCCGACACGCGTTCGCAGTTCGTCATTGCGCCGCTCGAACCCGGTTTTGGCTACACGCTGGGAAACTCCATGCGTCGTACCCTGCTGTCGTCCATTCCTGGCGCAGCCGTCACGCGTTTTCGTGTGACCGGTGCCGCTCACGAGTTCACCTCGCTTCCCGGTGTTCACGAAGACGTCACGGAAATCATTCTTAACCTCAAGAACATCACCGTCTCCAGCGAGCACGACGAGCCCGTCGTGGCATACCTTCGCAAGAAGGGTGCCGGCGCGGCAACCGCAGCGGACATCACGGCTCCTGCCGGAGTTGAAATTCACAACCCCGAGCTTCACATCGCGACGCTGTCGAAAGAGGGAAACCTCGAAATCGAACTCACGATCGAACGTGGTCGTGGTTATGTTTCTGTCGAACAGAACAAGATTGCGGGCGCACCGATCGGAACGATTGCAATCGACTCGATCTATTCGCCAGTTCTCAAGGTGACCTACCGTGTCGAGGCAACTCGTGCCGGTGAGCGCACCGACTTTGACAAGCTCGTCGTCGATGTCGAGACCAAGTCGTCGATTGTTCCCCGCGACGCGTTTGCGTCCGCAGGTGGAACCCTTGTCGAACTCTTCGGACTCGCGCGTGAACTCAACGTTGAAGCCGAAGGCGTCGAAATCGGGCCGCGCTACGAAGAAGTTGTCACGGGTGAAGGCCTCGACATTCGCATTGAAGAACTCGACCTCACCGTTCGTTCGTTCAACTGCCTCAAGCGTGAGGGAATCAACACCCTTGCTCAACTGGTGAACCTCACCGAGCACCAGCTCATGAACATCCGCAACTTTGGCCAGAAGTCGGTCGACGAGGTTCTCGAAAAGCTTGTCGAACGCGGACTCCAGCTCAAGGACGGCGTTCCCGGAGCGGACTCGGCGTACTTCTACGAGGCCAACGAAGAGTAAAGAATCTGCGGGTGCCGTCGCGCTCGCATCTGACAGGAGAACCAAGACATGCCAAAGCCCACAAAGGGACCTCGCCTCGGAGGCGGACCGGCCCACGAGCGACTGTTGCTCGCGAACCTCGCTGTTGCGTTGTTCACACACAAGTCGATCGAGACCACCGAGACGAAGGCTAAGCGCCTTCGCCCTCTCGCCGAGCGTCTCGTGACCTTCGGAAAGCGCGGAGATCTTCACGCCCGTCGTCGTGTTCTCGCGATTCTTCGAAACAAGGACGCAACTCACGAGCTCTTCGCCGTCATCGCACCCCAGGTTGAACTTCGTGAAGGTGGGTACACCCGCATCACGAAGACTCGCTTCCGTAAGGGAGACAACGCGTCGATGGCGCAGATCGAGCTCGTGCTCGAGCCCGTCAACCCCAAGCCGAAGTCGGCCAAAAAGGTTGCCGCTGCCGCCGCGCCCGTTGCAAAACCCGCCGCTGCGGTTGTTGCCGATGAGGTCATCGATGACGTCGCTGTTGATGCTCCTATCGAGGAGGCCGTCGAGACGGACGTCGTTGAGACGGTTGACGCTGTCGAAACGGCAGAGGCTCCTGCGGAAGAATCCGCCCCCGAAGCGGGCGCTGAGCCTGCTGTTGAGGACGAAGCCGTTGCTGACGAGGCTGTTGCTGACGAGTCGACCGCCGAGGGCGACGACAAATAAGTTCATGATGCGCGGCCCGGGGGAAAACCTCGGGCCGCGCGTTGTTAACGGAGGTATCGAATGAGGTTGCGAATCGACTTCTCGTATGACGGAACCGATTTCGCCGGGTGGGCAAAACAGCCTGGGCTCTCGACGGTTCAGGGTGATCTGGACGGTGCACTCGCCACAATCCTGCGCGATCCCGACCTCCAATCGACCGTGGCGGGACGAACGGATGCCGGCGTACACGCTCACGGTCAAGTCCTCCACGTTGATGTCGACGATTCGGTCGACCCCGATCGACTTGTGCGGCAACTCAATTCATTCCTGACGGGCGGGGCGATTCACGTGCACCGAGCCGCGGTTGCTGCCGAAGGTTTCGATGCTCGATATTCCCCCCTGTTTCGGCGGTATGAATACCGCGTGTCGGACGCGGTGGAAAACCGCGACCCACGGACACGCCGCTTCACGTATTGGGCGGACGACCCTCTCGACATGGAACTCATGAACGAGGCGGCGGCGTCGATTCTCGGACTCCACGATTGGACGACCTATTGCAAACCGCGAGACGGCGCAACGCGGGTCCGCGAACTACAAGTGTTCCAATGGCGGCGAGACGCCGACGGGACACTCGTGGCTGAGATTCAAGCGGATGCGTTCTGCCATAACATGGTGCGAAATCTGGTCGGAATGTGTATCGCGGTGGGTCGTGGCCGACTACAGGTCTCGGACGCGGTATCGCTTCGCGATCAGCGCACCAGGACGGCCGCTTTCATCGTCGTTCCCCCGCACGGCTTGACTCTGCTGGAGGTCGGTTACCCGCCGGACGCGGAGGTTGGTGCTCGGGCGGAATTGTCGCGTGCCCGTCGTGAACCGGTTTGACCGAACACTAAATCCCTTGTAGTCTTGACCCTTGGTGCCCGACCGGGTACCTGGTTGAGCCCTCCACCGAGTTCTTTCCTTAGAAAGCCTCACCGGAGCGGGATTCACGAACACTTTAACCGAAAGCGCTACGACTGTGACGCGTACATTCTCACCAAAGCCTGCTGATATCAAGCGGGAATGGATCATCATCGACGCCGAAGACGTTGTCCTCGGCCGTCTGGCAAGCCACGCCGCGATTTTGCTTCGCGGCAAGCACAAGCCGACCTTCGCCCAGCACATGGATATGGGCGACCACGTCATCATCATCAACGCCGAGAAGGTTGCGTTGACGGGTTCCAAGCTCACTCAGAAACTTGCCTACCGCCACTCGGGTTACCCGGGCGGACTCACGGCCGTCAAGTACTCGGAACTTCTCGAAAAGCACCCCACTCGTGCCGTCGAAAAGGCCATCCGCGGCATGCTTCCGAAGAACTCGCTCGGTGCTGACCAGTTCCGCAAGCTGAAGGTGTACGCGGGTGCCGAGCACCCTCACACGGCACAACAGCCCAAGCCCTACACATTTGACCAGGTTGCGCAGTAAGCGCGAAGCGAAGGATTAGAACAGTGGCAAAAATTAGTGAAACCACCGCATCGGCAGCCAAGGCGCCGAAGCTCAGCCTCTCCGTCGCCGGCGCAGCCGTAGGACGTCGTAAGGAAGCGATCGCCCGCGTGCGACTCGTGCCCGGCACTGGAACCGTGACCGTCAATGGCCGCGCCATCGCCGAGTACTTCCCCAACAAGCTGCACCAGCAGCTCATCATGTCGCCGTTCGCCGTGCTCGAACTTGGTTCGGTCTACGACGTCATCGCTCGCATTTCCGGCGGAGGACCCTCTGGACAGGCCGGCGCATTGCGTCTCGGGATTGCTCGCGCACTCAACGACATCGACACCGAGAACAACCGCCCCACTCTCAAGAAGTCCGGGTTCCTGACTCGAGATGCACGAATCAAGGAGCGCAAGAAGGCTGGTCTCAAGAAGGCTCGCAAGGCTCCTCAGTACTCGAAGCGTTAATCGGGC
>CANGCU010000002.1 GCA_947452355.1 Microbacteriaceae bacterium
GCAATCGACGTCGAGATTCGAGGCGAGATTGCTCAGTTTGATGTGTCGGCACTCAAACTCGCCGCGCTCAAGGGAATCTTCAGCGCAATTTCGTCGGAACAGGTCAGTTACGTCAACGCACCGCTACTCGCCGAACAGCGAGGCGTCACCGTGCGTCTCGTCACCGAGACTGCTAGCGACGAATATCGAAACCTTTTGACGATTCGCGGCACCTTGGTGGACGGTTCACAGATCTCGGTAGCTGGGACCTTGACCGGCCAACGTCAGATTCAGAAAATCGTCAGCATCAATGATTTTGATGTCGAGGTGCCGATGGCCGAGCACTTCGTTGTCATGATGTACACCGACCGCCCCGGAATTGTTGCCGTGTATGGCCGGGAATTCGGTGCCGCCAACGTGAACATCGCCGGCATGCAAATTGCCCGACAGACGCGTGGCGGAACGGCACTCAGCATCCTCACCGTTGACTCACGTGTTGACGAGTCTGTCCTCGCCACGGTTGCGAAAGAAATCGATGCGGCACTAATGAAGTCCATCGAAGTCGTGGAACTGTAAGGTCGAACAATGGCACGCGTATTGGATCTCGCCGTAATTCCGGGTGACGGAATCGGGCCCGAAGTGACCACCGAAGCACTCAAGGTGCTTCGAGCCGCCGTTGGTGATGCAGCGGAGGTCCGGGCAACCGAATACACGCTCGGGGCCGATCACTATCTGGCGACGGGGGAAATCCTGTCGGACTCCACCCTGGAATCGCTCGCGCGGCACGATGCGATTTTGTTCGGGGCCGTCGGTGGCGATCCACGAGACGAACGACTTGCTGGTGGAATCATCGAACGTGGCCTTCTACTCAAACTGCGATTCGCATTCGACCACTACGCGAACTATCGGCCGACCACGTTGTTCCCCGGGGTTTCAAGCCCACTCGCCCATCCCGGAGCGGTTGACTTTGTCATCGTGCGCGAGGGAACCGAGGGTCCATATGTCGGGAACGGCGGAGTGATTCGGCAGGGGACTCCGTTTGAGATTGCAACGGAATCATCGGTGAACACAGCTCACGGTGTCGACCGGGTTGTGCGGTTCGCGTTCGAGGCCTCGATGCGTCGAGGCAAGAGACTCACCCTCGTCCACAAGACGAACGTGCTGACCTTTGCGGGCTCGTTGTGGCAGCGCACGGTTGACGCCGTGTCAACAGAATTCAGCGAGGTAACAGTTGACTACCTGCACGTCGACGCCGCGACCATCTTCCTCGTGACGAATCCGTCCCGGTTCGACGTCATCGTGACGGACAACCTTTTTGGGGACATTCTCACGGACCTCGCCGGCGCAATCGGCGGGGGAATCGGTCTGGCCGCGAGCGGAAACCTCAACCCGGACAAAACGTATCCGTCGATGTTTGAACCGGTCCACGGTTCGGCACCGGACATCGCCGGGACAAACACGGCCGATCCGACCGCCGCGATTCTGTCGGCTGCGCTGCTCCTCGAACACAACGATTTCCCCGAACAAGCGGCCGCAATTCATGCCGCGGTAATCGCTGACCTTGCCGAACGCGGTGACGATCCGCGCTCAACGGTGACGGTTGGCGATTCCATCGCTTCTCGCCTTTAGCCGTCGACCAGCATCGGTGCGAGTGGTAGTCTTGGGGACATGACTGCGCTGGAATTCAATCGCCAGCTCAACCTGCAGGCAAAATCGCCGGCAGAGCGAGAGGCAATTTTCGCCAATCCGGGTTTCTGCAACTTTATGACCGACCACATGGTGGACATTTGCTGGAGCGAAACGGGTGGATGGCACCGCCCGCGAATTCAACCTTATGGTCCGATCGAAATCGAGCCCGCCGCCGCCGTATTGCACTACGGCCAGGAAATTTTTGAGGGGCTCAAGGCTTATCGGCATGCGGATGGATCAATCTGGACTTTCCGCCCAGACGCAAACGCCCGGCGTTTTCAGTCCAGCGCGGCTCGGATGGCGCTTCCCGAACTTCCCGTGGAGTATTTCCTCGACAGTCTCAAAGCCCTGATCTCTGTCGACGCGGATTGGGTTCCCTCTGCGCCAGAGACCAGCCTGTACCTTCGTCCCTTCATGTTCGGTAAAGAGGCGTTTCTTGGGGTCCGACCAGCCAAGAAGGTTGCGTACTACCTGATTGCGGGACCGGCTGGCGCCTACTTCACGAGCGGTGCGGCTCCGGTCAGCATTTGGCTTTCCGAAAATTACTCGCGCGCAGGCAAGGGCGGAACGGGTGCAGCGAAAACGGGTGGAAATTACGCGGCATCACTCGTCGCGCAAAACGAAGCGTATGCGAACGGTTGCCAACAGGTCCTGTTCCTCGATTCGACAACCAACTCGTATATCGAAGAATTGGGCGGCATGAATGTCGTGTTCGTGTACAAGGACGGCACGCTCGTCACACCGTTGTCGGACTCGATTCTTCCGGGAATTACGAGGGATTCCGTTCTGACCTTGGCCGAAGAACGCGGGCACACCGTGCACCGCCGTCCCGTCACAATCCAGGAATGGCGCGATGGCGTGGAGAGCGGGGACATCGTCGAGGTTTTCGCCTGCGGTACCGCTGCCGTCATCACTCCGATCGGAGAGCTCAAGGCGAAGGACTTCACGATTGGGTCGACGGACACTGGTCCCGGCGAGCTGACGATGTCTCTTCGCGAGGAGCTCACCGACATCCAATACGGACGCCGCCCCGATACCCACGGTTGGATGTATCGCCTCGATGGCTAGACGAATCATTCAGGTTGTTGAAGCGTTTCTGGGTGGTGCAATCATTGCCATCGTGGTGACGGTTGTTCACGGCGAGAGCTTCCCATGGATTCTCGGCGCGGGACTCGTCGTCGTCGCACTCTTCCTTACATCCCTTCGGTTGTTGTCCGACGATCGACTCGTGACGGTTGCCGGCGCACTGGGAATTATCGGTACGGTCTTAGTTCTCGCTCAACGCTCGGAAGGCGGCAGCGTTCTCATCGCCGCCAACGACGCGGGTAACGTCTGGGTAATCGGCGCAGCGGCGATCTGCGGACTCGCCAGTGCGTGGCCGTCCATTCGACGCGACACCGCTGGTTAGACTTGAGAGCAGTGGTGGGAGGTACCGCATGACGTATGTAATCGCACTTCCGTGTGTCGATCTCAAGGATCGCGCGTGCATCGACGAATGTCCTGTTGATTGCATTTACGAGGGCGATCGCATGCTCTACATCCACCCGGATGAGTGTGTCGATTGTGGTGCCTGCGAGCCGGTGTGTCCGGTCGAAGCGATTTATTACGAAGACGACCTCCCCGAAAAATGGAGCGATTACTATCGCGCCAACGTTGAATTCTTCCGAGAAATCGGCAGCCCGGGCGGTGCCTCAAAAATTGGAACCATCCCAGGGGACCACGAGGTTGTCGTTGCGCTTCCTCCGCAGGGCTGATGCTGGCATTCACGGAATCCGGCGATTCCAACGCTGGGGCAACCGAGGTCCGAGCATCCGCTCGTGTGTTCTAGGCTGGAGTCCAGCAACCGTTTCGCTTGAGGAGAGTCCGTGACCAACGAGAATTCGTCCACCGCACGCCTGGAGTTCCCTGGCGGTTCGGCTGATTTCCCGATTATCGGTTCCGTTGACGGGCCGAGTGCGATTGATATTTCGACCTTGCACAAGCAGGCCGGGCTCAACACGCTTGACCCGGGGTTCGTCAACACCGCGGCGACCCAGAGTGCTATCACCTTCATCGATGGCGACAAAGGAATCCTGCGCTATCGCGGATATGACATCGAAGATGTTGCGAAGAACTCGACGTTCATCGAGGTTGCCTACCTTCTCATTTATGGAGAGCTACCGACACCGGCTGTGCTCGCACAGTTTGACGACGAAATCCGCCACCACACTCTGTTGCACGAAGACCTGAAACGGTTCTTTGATGCACTTCCGCACAATGCTCACCCGATGAGCGTGTTGTCGAGTGCGGTGGGAGCCCTCGGCACCTACTACGGGGATTCGCTCAACGTTCACGACCCAGAGCAGATTGAGCTCTCGACGATTCGACTTCTCGGGAAGCTCCCGGTAATCGCCGCGTATGCACACAAAAAGTCAATCGGTCAGGCATTCCTGTACCCCGACAACACGCAGTCGTTCGTTGACAACTTTCTTCGACTCAACTTTGGGTTGATGGCCGAACCCTATGAGGTCAACCCACTGATCGCGAAGGCACTTGACCGTTTGCTCATTTTGCACGCCGACCACGAACAAAACGCGTCAACGTCAACGGTTCGCCTCGTCGGCTCGACCGACGCAACAATTTTCTCGTCAATCTCTGCCGGGATTAGCGCACTGTCCGGACCGCTTCACGGTGGGGCGAACGAAGCCGTGCTGTCCATGCTCGGCAAGATCCGCGACTCGGGTGAGGGCGTCGCCAAGTTCGTTGAGCGAGTCAAGAACAAAGATGAACACATCAAACTCATGGGCTTTGGCCACCGCGTCTACAAGAACTACGACCCTCGCGCACGACTCGTGAAAGAGAGCGCAGACGAAATTCTTGACCAGTTGGGCGTGACGGATCCTTTGCTCGACATTGCGAAGGAACTCGAACAAATCGCCTTGGCCGACCCGTATTTTCAGGAACGCCGCTTGTATCCAAACGTCGATTTTTACAGCGGTGTCATCTACAAGGCGATGGGCTTCCCCACGAGAATGTTTACCGTTCTGTTCGCCATCGGGCGACTTCCCGGATGGATCGCACACTGGCGTGAGGCGCGACAAGACCCCGCGACGAAGATTGGCCGTCCGCAGCAGGTCTACACCGGTCCGGCTGCTCGACCATTTCCCAACCGTTAGGAAGAGCGGTGCGCGAAACGTCTCGCGTTGTCGCTGACCGAGGGAACGTTACCCGTTGGCTAGCGCTCGTCGGGATTATCGTTCTCTCCCGAATCCTTTCCACCGCGATGCTGCTGTGGTTTGCGCAGACCCAAGCCGAGAACCCCTGGACCAGCGCGCAACCGGACCTTGTTGAGTTTTCCCGCATCTGGGATTCTCACTGGTATCGCATCATCGCCGAAACGGGTTACCCCAGTGAACTTCCGATCGGTGACGACGGGCGCATTGGCGAAAACGCGTGGGCATTCCTGCCCGTCTTCCCGCTGCTCGTGAGGGCACTGATGGTCGTGACGAGCCTTCCATTTTCGGTCGTGTCCATTGTCGTGTCGACGGTCACGTTCGCGCTTTTTGTGTTCGTTGCGGACAGGTTTTTTCGTCGAATTGTCGGGGACTCGGCCGCTCTCGCCGCGGTGGCCATCGTCGCATTCGGTGTCGTCGCACCGGTCTTTCAAGTCGGATACGCCGAGTCGCTCGGGATGTTTTTTCTCGGACTCGTACTCGTTGGGTTGTCGGAAAAGCGGTGGTGGCTTGTCGCGCTCGCTATTCCATTGGCGGCGCTCACCAGGCCGGTCGGCGTGCCGCTCGCACTCGCAATTGGAATCCTCACACTTGTGGCGTGGCGTTCGGGCAGGGACCGGCGGCCGCTCGTCTGGTTGACGGTGCTCGCGGGCATTTCCGCGCTCGCGTGGCCGGGAATCGCATGGTTCGTCACAGGGCGTTCGACCGCCTACCTGGAGACCGAACTGGCGTGGCGCCGCCCCTATGTCGGCGAAAAGGCACACGGCTGGGGCAGCGGGTGGTGGGATTCTGCCGAGTGGTGGTTTCACGATGCCGCACCATGGGTTGTCGGTGGGCTCGCCCTCGTTGTGATCATTGTCGCCGTCCTTCCCGGCACGCGCCGCCTCGGCCCAGTCGCATTGTCGTGGTCCGGGGCGTATTTGTTCTACCTCGTCATGGTGCTCTTTCCCCAATCCAGTATTTTCCGCATCCTTCTTCCGATGTTTCCGCTTGCTGGCGTGTTGGCACGGAAGCGATTCACGACGTTCATGGCGATCGCGGCAGGGATTGTCGGCCAGTTCTTCTGGGTCAAGTGGTGTTGGTCGGTTGAGGGCTCCGATTGGACACCTCCGTGATGCTGGTCCCTCTGAAAGGGGCTAAAATGGAGACAACGTCTTATCTGAAGGAGTACCACCATGGCCGCCATGAAACCACGCACGGGGGATGGCCCCATGGAAGCGATTCGCGAGAAGCGCGACCTCATCATCGTCAAGGTCCCTGCCGAGGGTGGCGGACGTCTGGTGTTCTCGCTTAAAGACGAAGAAGCGGTCGCCCTTCGCGACGCCCTCAAGGGAGTTACCTCCTAAACACACACGACCCGGTCTTGTGGGAGTCGTTATGGTGTTTCGGTGACAAGTCGAATAACTCGGTCGATGTGCTGAACCTTGAGTTGACCTTCGATTGCCGTCAATTCGGGGATGCCGTCGCTTGATGGGAGATGGCGACCGGATTGCCACACCGCGAGGCCGTGTGTCGACCAGCCAACAGTTCCCGCGATAGAGGTTGACAGCGGATCGCGAAGAATTTCGGCGGAGGGAATTTCGCCGGGCAGCCACACGAAGTCGGTGGTGGTATTGGTCCGAATGTCACGAATCAGAATTGCCAATCGCGAAAGGTTGAATTCCGCCCAGTGCCGCATCGAATCGCGGTGATTGGTGTCGATTGCCTCGGTGATTGCGATTGAGGCAAGAGGGTAGTTGAGGAGCAAGGCCCATCCGCTGTATTTCTCGTTCCAATTGATGGATGCGTTCATCCATGCGCGCAGTCGGTCGCTACCAACCGGCCCTGCTGCATCGGAAATCGCCCAAATCTCGGTCACGTATTCCCGATAAATCCGTTCGGTGATTTCTGCGAGCATCGAGTCGCGATTGCCGAAGTGGTGATTAATCAGGCTGTTGGAAATGCCAAGTTTTTCGCACACGTCTTTCACGTTGAAGGACGTTGGCCCAACGACGGCAACACGGTCAATCGTTTCGAGAATGATGCGTTCGCGCATATCTAGCGCGACCGGCTGTTGTGTCTCGACATTCATGATTAATCTATTGTTTCACGAGCGTTAAGATTCCGTCGCCCACGGGAACCATCGTGGCGCGGACCTTTTCGTCGACCGCGTAGTCGCCGAGAAGTGTCCGAAGTTCCGTCGTGACGGCGTCACGCTTCGTGGGTTGGGCCACCAGACCTCCGCCGAGAGCGTGGATCACGGCGACAATCCCACCGCTGCGGGCTAGATGCAACGCACTGCGGGTGAGTTCGAGTATTCCCTTTCCCGTCGAGTTGATCACGATGAGATCGTATGTGCCTTCATTCATGCGCGGCATGATGTCCGCAGCATCGCCGCTGATGAGTCGAATTCGACTCGCCGCAATTCCGGCCTGGGAAAAAAGATCTTTTGCCGATTGCTGGTGGTCGACGTCTTTTTCAATGCTCGTGAGGTGCGATTCGGCGTTTGACACGAGAAGCCATTGGCTTGCCACACCGAGTCCAGTGCCAATTTCAACAATCGACTGCGCGCCCGAAAAGGCGACAAGCGACGCGAGGAACGACCCCATGGCTGGGGTGATTGGCTCGACCCCGTGTTCGAGGGACGCTCGGCGTGCGGCACGAATTGGGTCGGGCTCGGTGACGTACTTCTCGGTCCACGCCGAGACCATTGCTGCGTCGAGCATTCCGTCCCCTTCCCTGTGCTGTCTAAACTCTATGGTCTGTCGGCGTTATTCTAGGCGTATGTCGTTCGGCCTCACCATCGAGAAACTCTTCCTCATCGGATTGGTCGCACTTTTTGTCGTTGGCCCCGACCGTCTTCCCACCTATGCGGCGCAGTTTGCCCGATTGGTCACGCGCCTGCGTGACCTTGCACGGGGTGCGGAGGTTCGGTTGAAAGAGGAACTCGGTGACGATTCGATCGAGGAATTGAAAAAACTTGATCCGCGCCAATACGACCCGCGCCGTATCGTGCGGGATGTCTTGTCCAGTGAACCTGAGGCTGTCACACCGACAACGTCGGCCCCACCACACAAGCCCGCGGTGAAAAGGAAAAAAGCGACGTCCGTGACGCCGTTCGACGGTGAGTCGACCTAACTGGTTTCGCGCGGGGCTTCGGCGAGCGCTCGTTTTGCGGCATCCTTTGTTCCCGTTGGGACGATGACCTCGTATCGCGATGCAAGCACCTGTTGGACACTAGAAAAATCGTGACGGCGCCGGCGAAGGGCATACATGCCGAGAGAAATAAGCATTCCGACACCCGCACCGATAGCAACGACGGCGGGAAGAACTATCGTCGACGTTGAATCGCCGATAACGCTGAACATGAGGCTGAAGAACAATCCGAACCAGGCGCCGTTTAACGCTCCACGGAGCGCGACGCGGGCGTAGGTGAGCCGGCCGGTGACGCGTTCGATGGTGATGAGGTCACGACCGATGATCGCGATGTCGGTGACGCTGTAACCCGCATGGGCAAGTCGGTTGACGACCGATTGGGCTTCCGCATAAGAGTCGCTTGACGCGAGAACGTCCCCTCGGGGGACCTCGGGTGATGGGCCGCGACGGCGGAAGGGGTTAGGAGTCGACACGTCCCCATTCTCTCACCCCGCGAGTACGCTGGAGACATGAGCTCGACGCGCGTATACGTAGCCCGTCTCGCGGGGTGTGCGGTCTTTGACCCGCTCGGCGATCGGGTCGGTCGCGTGCGCGATGTGGTGGTGTCCTACCGCACGAGTGGCGCACCGGTAGTCGTCGGTTTGACGGTCGAAATCCCCGGTCGACGACGAGTTTTCTTGTCCATCAACCGCGTCGTCAGCATTCGGCCCGGACAGATCTTGACCACCGGAATCATCAACATGCGCCGGTTCGAGCAACGCGGTGGCGAGGTTCGGGTATTCGCCGAATTGATTGGCCGTTCCATGGACTTTCGCGATGGAACCGGTTCGAGCATCATCGAAGACATCGCGATTGAAAGCGATGCGAACGGCGAATGGAGCGTTTCGCAGTTGTACTTGCGTCGGGCGAAGGCGGGATCGCTGTTCGGAAAAGGTCAGACCGTCTTTGCGCGGTGGGAAGACGTCACACCGTCCGGTGCGACCGGTGAGTCTCAGAGCGCCGAGCACCTCATCGCCGCGTATTCCGAACTGCACCCCGTTGACCTTGCGGCGTCCATTCTTGACCTACCGGACGACCGACGAATTGAGGTTGCCGAAGAGCTATCCGACGAGCGTCTCGCAGACGCTCTAGAAGAGATGCCGGAAACGGAACAGATCGAGATTCTCGCGGGGATGGACGATGAGCGGGTTGCCGACGTCCTTGACAACATGGAACCGGATGACGCAGCCGACCTGCTCGCGCAATTGCCGTCGGACCGTTCGGAACAGATCCTTGACCTCATGGATCCCGAAGAAGCCGACGACGTTCGATTCTTGTTGTCCTACGAACCCGACACGGCGGGTGGGCTCATGTCCACTGAGCCGATCATCGTTTCAGCGGAAACGACGGTCGCCGAGGGGCTCGCCATGATTCGCCGAAACGAAATTACGCCGGCAATGGCGGCCTCGGTCTGTGTGACTCTTCCGCCGTTCGAGTCGCCGACCGGCCGTTTTCTCGGTATCGTTCATTTCCAGAGGATGTTGCGGCACCCTCCGCAGACACAACTCGGCACGATTCTCGACACGGGCGCGGACCCGCTGCTCGATGTCACACCTCTCGGTGAAGTCGCGCGAACGTTTGCGAGCTATAACCTGGTCTCTTTGCCCGTCGTTGATGACCAACAAAGACTGTTGGGCGTTGTCACCGTTGACGACGTGCTCGACCACATGTTGCCGGAGGACTGGCGAAACCCTTATTACGAGAATGAACGGACGAACGGAGCGTGAGCCATGGAGAAGCAGACACCCAAGTCGACGACCGCGCGCGTCCGTCGTCGTTCCGTCACGGTTGATGAACAGCTCAACGCGCCCAAGGGGCTTCGTCCGACGCTGACGCGCCGGTCAAGCGATCGGTTTGGTCGTTTTACCGAGGACGTTGCGCGCGCAATGGGCACGCCGTGGTTTCTGATTGGGCTGTCGGTTTTCGTCGTTTTGTGGATGACCTACAACTCGTTGATGCCAATGGCGTTCCGTTTCGACTCCGCGGATATCGGGTTCACCGCGCTTACGCTCATCCTGTCGCTCCAAGCGTCGTATGCCGCGCCACTCATCCTGTTGGCACAGAACCGTCAGGACGATCGCGACCGAGTCGGAATGGAACAGGACCGACAGCGAGCCGAGCGGAACCTTGCCGACACCGAATACCTTGCTCGTGAGGTGGTTGCGTTGCGGCTCGCGATCAAGGACGTCGCGACGAAGGACTTCATTCGTTCAGAATTGCGTGCGCTGCTCGAGGAACTCGACAACTCGACCACCAATGACAAGTCCTGAGGCCGTCAGAACCGCTGTCGGTGCGGTGATTGACCCCGAGTTGCGTCGTTCGCTCGGTGAACTCGGAATGGTTGACGCGGTTGACATCGACGGGACGATTGCACACATCACAATCCTGTTGACCATCGAAGGGTGCCCGAAGCGAACCGAAATTGATGCGGAGGTGCGGACTGCGGCGCTCGCCGTTGACGGTATCGAGTCGGTTAACTTGACGATGGGAGTCATGAGTGAAGAGGCGCGAAAAGCGCTGTCGAAAAACCTGCACGGTGGGCGGACGGCCGAGGACAGGTTCGGACCAAAATCCCTGATTCGCGTCATCGCTGTGTCGAGCGGTAAGGGCGGCGTGGGCAAATCGACGGTTGCCGCGAATCTTGCGGTGGCTCTCGCACGCCGTGGGCAGAAGGTCGGATTACTCGATGCGGACGTTCACGGGTTTTCCATTCCGGGTCTGCTCGGAATAGCGGACGAAAAGCCGACAAAAGTGGAAGACATGATTCTTCCGCCACGGGCGTTCGACGTGGGCGTCATTTCGATCGGAATGTTTGTTGACCCACACACGCCGGTGTCGTGGCGCGGACCAATGATGCACCGGACAATCAATCAGTTTCTCGCCGACGTCTATTTCGGCGACATCGACACTCTCGTGTGCGATCTCCCGCCGGGTACCGGAGATGTCGCGATTTCCCTTGGCCAACTCGTTCCGACCGCCGACGTGATTGTCGTCACGACCCCACAGTCGAGCGCGAGTGACATCGCCGAGCGTTCCGGGCTCGTTGCACGGCAACTCGGTCAACGGGTGATTGGAGTCGTCGAAAACATGTCGGATTGGGTCGACTCAGAGGGTGTTGAACACTCGATGTTTGGAACCGGCGGCGGTGCCGATGTCGCGTCGCGTCTGGGAGTTCCGCTGTTGGGGGCCGTCCCCTTGACTCCGTCGGTAATCTCTGCGGGGAACAACGGTATGCCCGTTGCGCTGGGCCACCCGAGCGACCCTGCGGCGATTGCGCTGGAGGGTGTTGTCGACGCCGTCATTGCGTCGGCACCTTCCCGCGGGAACACCTCGATTCCGCTGTCCGTTTAGGAGAGCCGCGTGACCCACGCTTCGACCGCATCAGCGGTTCGGGGGATGCTCGATGACATGTTTTCCGCACCGTTCGCTGTGACGAGAATGTTGTCTTCGATGCGAACACCGATTCCCCGGAAGTGTTCGGGGACCGTGAGATCGTCGATTTGGAAATACAAGCCCGGTTCAATCGTGAACACCATGCCCTCGAGGACGACACCGTCCTTGTAGAACTCGCGCCGCGCCTGCGGGCAATCGTGAACGTCGAGCCCGAGGTGGTGGGACGTGCCGTGAATCATGTAGCGACGGTGGTGTTGCCCTTCGTCACCGAGTGATTCCGCGAGCGTGACGGGGAGGAAACCCCACTCCGCGACGTGGCGAGCGATGACGGCCATCGCGGCGGCATGAACGTCGCGGAAGATGATTCCGGGTTTGACGATGGAGAACGCGGCGTCCGCCGCTTCACGAACCGCCTCGTACACGAGGCGCTGGGTTTCGGAAAACGTTCCGCTGACGGGAAACGTTCGGGTGATGTCGGCCGTGTACAGGCTTTCGACCTCGACCCCGGCATCCATGAGAACGAGATCACCGTCTCGCACTGGACCGTCGTTTCTCGTCCAGTGGAGGTAACACGCGTTTGCACCGGCCGCGGCGATGGTTTCGTACCCGACGAAATTTCCGTCCGCGCGAGCGCGGCGATTGAAGGTGCCTTCGATGAGACGTTCGCCCCGGGGATGAGCCCTGACCTCGCCCATCGACGACAGGACATCGTCGAACCCTTGAGCGGTGGCTGCGATGGCGCGTCGAATTTCGGCGATCTCAAATTCGTCTTTGACCAGACGCTGTTCGCTCTGGAATTGCGCGAGTTCTGCGTCGCGCGTGTCACCCGCGCCGCGTCGCCCATCGAGCTCGGTCGTGATGGCGACGTCAGCCTCGCGGAGGATGACCCAATTGGAATCGGCCTGTTGGAGGAGTTCGTCGAAATCAGACAATGACCGCGTCGCCACGCCCAGTTCGGCCGCAACGTGCTCGGGCGTCGGACGCGGGCCAACCCAGAATTCGCCGATATCGGCGTTCGAATAGAACTCCTGCGTTCCGCGACCGGCGGGGAAGCGGAAAAACACGGTCGCATCATGTCCGTCGCCATTCGGAGTAAGCACCAGAACCGAGTCGGGCACCGTGTCGGAACCCCAGCCGGTGTAATAGGAAAAGGCCGAGTGCGCGCGATAGGGGTGGAACGTGTCGTACGACCGGGAAATCATCGGTCCAGCGGGGAGGACAACGGTGTTGCCTTCGAACGCGGCGGACAACACGTCACGACGTCGAGCACACCACGAACCCTGTTCCCGTTGCGTCGGATCGAGGGCGGGGGTGTCCGCCCAGTTCCCCGAGATATACGTGTGGAACGCCGAATTCTGCGGAGTCGTCGATCGGTTGGCGTTGCGGGTCACGGCGTCGTCAGTCATGCCGACAGTCTGCCACGCCGTGAAACTATGCTGGAGTAATGACATCGCCACGCATTGACCTTCACTTGCACTCGACTTTTTCAGACGGGGTCGAAACACCGACTCACGTCATGGAGGTTGCGAAATCACAGGGGCTAGATATCGTCTCGTTGACGGACCACGACACCACGGCGGGATGGGACGAGGCACGAGAGGCGTGTGCACGACTGGGGATGACCTTCGTGCCCGGCATCGAATTTTCGGCGAAGGTGGACGGGGACTCCGTCCACCTTTTGGGGTACCTCGTCGACCCCACCAACGCGGAACTTCTCGACGAGTCGGGAAAAACCAAAGACGATCGATTGTGGCGATTCGAATCCATGGTGGCCAAGATCGGCGCTGACGTCGCGGGGCTGACCCTTGACTTTGTCTATTCCTTTCACACGGACGGTGGAACTCTCGGGCGACCCACCATTGCGCGAGCGCTCGTCGAGCTCGGCGTTGTCGCGACAGTGAGTGAAGCCTTCGAGGAGATTTTGGCCCCCGACAACGACAAGTATTTTGTTGGACATTACGCCCCCACGATCGAACGCGCAATCGAGGTCGTGGTGGCCGCGGGCGGCGTACCCGTGTTCGCTCACCCGTGGACGGCGGATCGAGCGTCACTCGCGCGTCCCGACCTCACGGACGGTGAAATCGACGCCAAATTCGGTGCTCTGGTTGAGCGTGGACTTGCGGGACTCGAAGTTCACCACGAAGAGAACACCCCGTTCGGTCGCGAACGGCTCACGGCGATTGCGGCGAAATACGACCTCATCATTACCGGATCAAGCGATTATCACGGCGACGGTATGAAACCCGTTCTCCCCGGCGCACACACGACGGCTCCCGAAATGTTCGAGCGCATCGCTACTGCGGGAACCGGTTCGCCTATCGAGTGGGCGTAACCGCCCGATTCGTCTAGGACGACGGCGTGCGTCGACGGTTTCGTTGACGCGGCGCTCCGGCGGGCTTGTCTCCCGACGATGTGCTTGAGTTCGATGGTGAGCCTTGGCGTGCGGGGCGGCTCGCGGGCTTTTCGGCCCGTGGCGCAGTTGCCGACGCAGCTTTGAGGCGACCTTTCGAACCCTCGGGGATATCGAGGTCGGAAAACAGATGCGGTGACGACGAATACGTTTCCGTCGGCTCGAGTGGCAGGTCGAGTGCGCGCGAAATCAGGGCCCACTTGTGCAGGTCAGCCCAATCAACAAACGTGACCGCGATTCCGGTGCGGCCGGCTCGTCCGGTACGACCGACGCGGTGAAGGTACGCCTTGTCGTCTTCGGGAATCGTGTAGTTGATGACATGGGTGACATCGTCAACGTCGATTCCACGGGCTGCGACGTCCGTCGCAATGAGGACGTCTTTCTTGCCCGCCTTGAATGCGGCCATTCCGCGCTCACGTGCCTCTTGGCTCATGTCACCGTGGACGGCAACCGCATTGAAACCGCGATCAACGAGTTCCTCTGTCACCTTAGATGCGCTTCGCTTCGTGCGTGTGAAGATGACCGTCTTTCCCCGGCCCGTTGCCATCAGGATGCGGCCAACCACTTCGTCCTTGTCGAGGTTGTGTGCGCGGTAGATGACGTGTTTGATGTTCGCCTGAGTGAGCCCCTCATCGGGATCGCTCGCTCGAATGTGGATGGGCTTCGACATGAATCGACGCGCCAGCGCCACGATTGGTCCGGGCATCGTCGCCGAGAACAACATGGTGTGTCGCTTCGCGGGAGTCTGGGCGAACAGTTTCTCGACGTCGGGGAGGAATCCGAGGTCGAGCATGCGGTCGGCTTCGTCGAGGACCATGATCTCGACATTGGCAAAGGACAGCAACTTCTGGCTGGCGAGGTCAAGCAAGCGGCCTGGGGTCCCGACGATAATCTGTGCTCCGGCCTTGATCTTGTCGACCTGTTCCTCGTAGGCCTTGCCACCGTAAATCGCGGCGACTGTTGTCGAGCGGTTACTCGTGGCGATTTCCATGTCTTCCGTTACTTGAACCGCGAGCTCACGCGTCGGAACGACGATGAGTGCTTTCACACCGGGAGCCGGATCGAGGCCGAGTTTTTGCACGAGCGGAAGGCCGAAACCGAACGTCTTGCCAGTACCCGTCTTTGCCTGACCAATGATGTCCTGGCCGGTCAGAGCGAGCGGAATTGTCTGCTCTTGGATAGGGAAAGGCTCGTGGATGCCACGAGCGGCGAGAGCATCGGAGATGTCATCATCGATGCCAAGATCACGGAAAGTCACAAAACACCCAATCGGTTGGTAAATACCAGTCTACTCGCCGTCCGGAACTGCCTATGCTGGAGTCGTGGCCAGCCTGTTTCGTAAGCGTCGACCCTCACCGGCAGACGATTCCCCCAATCGCGGTCGGGAGAGCGATGCCGGTGTGCGCGTCGAGTTCACTGACCTCGCTCCGTCCCCGGAAGGCTTTCTCGGGCAAAGTTCCTACCTGTTTCTTCGCTTTGCGGAATCCGCCGCACGCCACGCGCACGACGCTGCCGACCTCGACACCGAATCGACCCTCGCGATTGTCGCCGAGGAATGCTTCGCACGATTTTCCGCATTGGCGAAAACCCTCGACACGATCAAGGTCAATCGGGTCGAGGCGATGAGCCCGTTCATTGGTCCGACCCGAGAATTCGAAAGGCGCACGCGAGGCCGCAACTGGGTGGAACGCGTCGCCTGCACGTGGGTGACGATGTCCTTCCTGCAGGATTTCTGGCGCCGATTAGCCGAAGGATTGCCCACAGCGATTCGAGGCGAGGTGATGAGAGCCCTTGACGGAGACACGATGATTGACGTTCTTCGAGCAGAACTGGAACGCCGGATTGCTCTGGAGCCCACGCTGAGACCGGCGCTCGCGTTATGGGCGCGCCGCCTCGTTGGCGACACCATGCTCATGGCGGAAAGCGCGTTGGTTCACCGGGACAACCCCGTCGCCGAAGCGGACGGAATCGAACCGGTGTTCACCGAACTCATCGCCGCCCACGCGATTCGCATGGACGCGCTGGGCTTGACCGCCTAAGAGACGAAGCCGACCGGGCGCGATTGCGCCGTGCCAAATTCGATGTACGCGACGCTGGCCGCCGGGATGAGGTACTCCTGACCCTTCGAGTCGCCGATGCGCACAACTCCGTTAGCGGCGAGCGCGCTCGAGAATTTCTGCTCGATTTCGGCGACGCTCGAGTCCGTGTCGAACGCGAGCTCGCGAGGGGCGTGTTGAATTCCAATGCGAATGTCCATGTGTCAAGGCTAATAGGAGTCGGAGGTGACTTGTACAGTCGAACCAATGACATCGATTGACCTGGACGAAACTCAACGAGCCGCCGTCACGGCGGCGCTGACAGGTTCCCATTTTCGAATCGTCGGTGCACCGGGGACCGGCAAGACCACGGTGGTTATGGAGATTGTCGCGGCGCTCATTGATCGCGACGGAGAATCCGCAGTTCGCATCCTGACACCGTCCCGCCAGGCCGCCACCCGCCTCCGTGACCTCGTTGCGTTACGGGTGGGTGTTGCAACCCGCGGACCGCTCGCCCGCAGCATTTCATCGCTCGCCTTCGAATTGGTTAGTGCGGAACAAGGTCAAGGATTTCCTGCTCGCCTCATTTCAGGTGGCGAACAGGATTCCGACATCAAAGCAATTCTCGACGGCGAAATCGCCGACGGCTCCGATGGCTATTGGCCCGAATCTCTCACCGCTGACGTGCGGCGCTTGCGCGAATTTCGAACACAATTACGAGACCTGCTCTCGCGGTGTCGCGACCTCAATCTTGTTGACGAGTCCGCCACGGAACCGCTCGCGGCGCTCGCGAAACTCGGGACCAAATCGGGAAATCCCGAATGGGTCGCGGCCGCGCAGTTTTTCGTCGAGTACCTTCGACTCGTCTCACGGTCACGACAGGGACAGGTTGACCCCGCCGAATTGGTTCGCCGAGCGACAGACATCCTGTCCTCGTCGCCATCTGACGGTCGAATGACTCTTGTCGTTGACGATGCGCACGATCTCACACCATCACAGTGGGCATTTGTTTCTCAATGGGCGCGTTCGCGCGGGCAGGTCATCGCGGTCGGCGACCCGGATGTCGCGACCACGGGCTTCCGTGGCGGCCAGGTGTCGTTCCTCGCCGACACCGACCCGTCGGTTCCGTGGGGCACGACCATCGCACTGTCGACGATTCACCGCCAACCCGGAGTCATGCCGCACCTGCTCGGGACAATTGCGACCGCAATCGGTGGTGGATCACCCGACGTTCGGCGTGCGTACCCAACGCCAATCGCACCAGCCGTTGCTCGTGAAATTCCCGGATTCGAATTGTGCAGCGCGACAGCATCGTCACCAGCGCACGAACGGGATCTGGTGACGCGCTATGTCCGCGACGCAATCGCCCGTGGAACAAAACGCTCTGACATTGCCGTGATTGTTCGCAGTGGTTCGATGGCCGAGTCAATGGTCACGCATTTGAACGCGATGTCCATTCCGACCTATTCGGAAACGACAGGGTCACCGCTTCGCGACCATCCCGCGGTCGGATCGCTTTTGTCGCTCGTGAATGTCGGAATCGGCCGTGAACCACTGACGGCCGAAACGGCGACGGAATTGTTGCTCGGTCCCTTTGGGCGAATGACCGCACTTGACCTTCGCCGTTTCCGCCGAAACCTTCGCAAGGCGGAAATCACCGGGGGCGGAAACCGGCTTGCCGACGAACTGATGCTCGAAGCACTGACCAAACCGGGCGCGTTCGAAACGGAAGTCCACTTTGCCGCACGCGGTGCCGGATGGATAGTCGACACCATCGCCGCGATTGCGCCCCTCACGGGGCGACCGATTGACGAATTGCTGTGGACCGTGTGGTCCCGCAGCGATCGCTCAACCGAGTGGGCAAAAGCCACGCTCGGCACCGGGCCCGTGGCGGTCAAAGCGCACGAATCCCTAGATGCCGTGATGGCGTTGTTCCAGGTCGCGGCGACCTCGCTTGACAATGTTCCGACGGAAACCGCCGAAGTGTTTCTCGACCGGATTTTGGGTCAAACGGTCCCCAATGATTCGCTGTCTCCGCGAGCAACCTCTGGGTCGGTGCTCGTCTGCACGCCCGCAGCGACGGTCGGCCGCGAATTCGACGTCGTCGTGGTGTCGGGGCTCAACGACGGCGTGTGGCCGAACACCCGACCTCGAAGTGCGCTTCTCAAGGCGAACGAGGTCGCAATCGTGCAGTCGGGAATCGACCGACACGAGTTGGATCCGCGCAAGGCGCTCATCTTTGACGAGGTGCGATTGTTTCTTGTCGCAATGTCTCGCGCCCGTTCCCGTGCTCTCGTCACCGCGATCCAATCCGAAGACGAAACACCGAGCGGACTGTTTCGAATGGTTGCCGGCGAAAAGGAACGCGGCGAAAACCTTGGGAAATCGGTCCCCGCAGCAAACGCCGTTGGCACTGTTTTTGTGCCGGAATCGATTGACGCCAATATTGGCGAGATGGTCGGCCGGCTGCGCCGAACGATGATCTCTAAGGCGGGTACTGAATCCGATCAGGCACGGGCCGCGTCCGCGCTGAAGGAACTCGCTCGTCGTGGTGTTCCGGGCGCGAACCCAGACGAATGGATCGGAACGAAACGGGGAACCCCCGTCAACCTCTATCGGGACGGCATCGTTCCCATTTCGCCATCGAATCTGCAATCGTTCACCGATTCGGCCCTCGATTGGTTCGTGTCAACGGTTTCAGGCGGGTCAGCCGGGTTGAACGCGTCGATCGGAATCCTCGTTCACCGCGCCATCGAGATTTCTCCGGACGGTACCCGCGACGAGATGTGGGCCGCCGTCGAAGAAAAATGGAACGAAATCAATTTCGACGCGCCTTGGATGCGTTCCCAGTGGCTGGCGATCACACGGTCGATGGTGGACGCCTTGGCCGACTACGTTCGTGCGGTCGCACGTGACGGCGGGCAGGTTCTCGCAAGCGAAAAATATGCCACGGTCACCCTGTCCACGCCGGAAAAGGGCGGACTGACGGTCACGATCGGGGGTACCGTCGACCGAGTCGAACAACGAGCCGACGGATCGGTTGCGATTATCGACATCAAGACGGCAAAAAAGCCAGAAACCGGTCCCGGGGCCAAGGCGAACCTGCAGCTCAAGGCGTACCAACTAGCATTCGAGCACAAAGCACTCGGAGATGCGGTCGCCGCGGCAACGAGCCTGCACTCGGCGGGACTTCTTTATCCGCGGGTTCCGACGAAGGACATCCCTTACACGATTCGAACGCAGCCGGCTATGAACGCCACCGAACTGTCCGAATTCGTCGACACCGTCCTCGCTGTTGCGGTGGAGATGCACTCGCCTCGATTTGAAGGCCCCGAGGAAGCGGCGCGGTACGGCGGCGACCCCAATCTTGAAACGTCGTGGGTTCGAATCCCGGAGGTGAGCACACGTGACTAACATCACGCCGAATGATTTGAAGGACCTGTTAGGTCTTGATTTCGCGCCGGTACCCGAGCAGTCCGAGGTCATCGACATGAGTCGCGAAGGCGTCCACCTGGTTCTCGCAGGAGCAGGCAGCGGCAAGACCGAGACCATGTCGCTTCGGGCGTTGTGGCTCGTCGCAACCCAGGGTGTTCGCCCCGAAGAAGTTCTCGGGTTGACGTTCACTCGCAAGGCCGCGCGAGAACTCGCGGAACGCTTCCGGCGTCGGATTGCGCTGCTGCGTCACAATCGCGACAAGTTCGCCGAATTTGGCATCAATATTGACCACCTCGCCGACGATGACCACGGCTTCGCCACCCCGACCGTGTCGACCTACAACGCGTTTGCCTCCGAAATTTTTGCCGAACACGCCGCGCGGATCGGATGGGATTCAGACTCCCCGGTCATCACCGATGCGACGGCCTACGCGATCGCGCGTGATGTCGTCACGTCGAGCACCGACGAACGACTCGGTGCCTACGATTTTTCACTCGACGGTGTGGTGGACGCCGTCATTCGTTTGTCAGCTGAACTCGGCGAATTCGACATCACTGACGATGGTGCCGTTGTTGCCTTTGCCCAGAAAATCGCGGCACTCAAGGACCTCCCGGGGAAGGCCATTCAGGCGACGGAAAAGTTGCGCGCGAAATTGCTGACCGTGGGTGCACTTGAACGCCTCCTGCCGCTCGCGCGCGAATTCATTCTCGAAAAGAAGCGACGCTGTGTCGTCGAATTCTCGGACCAAGTGACGTTTGCTCGCCGCATCATTACTCAGTTCCCCGACGTGAGGCAATCGTACCGAGACCGCTTCAAGGTGGTCATTCTCGATGAGTACCAGGACACGTCGTATTCCCAGACCAGCTTGTTCGCCGAACTGTTCGGCGCGGAACGAGTTACCGCGGTCGGTGACCCCAATCAATCGATCTACGGGTGGCGTGGCGCCAGCCCCGCCAACGTCGCGTCGTTCGACGATGACTTTGGTGTCTCGCCCGAGATGCGGTCGCACAAGCCGCTCGTCACGTCGTGGCGAAATGGCACACAGATTCTCGCGGCCGCCAACGTTCTTCTGGACAACCGCTCTGAACTCAACAAACTCGATGTCGAGCGGCTGGAATCGTTCCCCGCCGCAACGGAATTCGCCATCGATGGGACCTTCGCCGCGGGCACCTCGATCGAAGCCGAGCGCATGGCGCTCTGGTTCAAGAGCCAACTCGACCCGACCGTGAACAAACTGGAGCCCACAGATCAGCCGCCGACTATGGCGATGCTTGTGCAGACGCGTACCCACCTCGACACGTTCCTGTCCGCGATGGCGAACCACGGTGTCAAATACCGCTTGCTCGGCGTCGCCGGAATCCTTCGCAATCCCTACATCGCGGATCTTTATTGTGCGCTGTCGGTGCTCGCTGACCCGGGAAAGGGCGCGAGGCTCGTCCGCCTTTTGGGTGGTGCACGGTGGAGGGTTTCCGTCGAGGATCTGTGGGCCCTGCACAATCACGCCAGAAATGTCGCGAATTCGTACACGACCCCCGCGCAGCGCGCGAAGTTGGGAAGTTCCCTCGTTGATGACGAATCCGATTCACTCGTCGACGCGTTGGACTCGTTGCGGTACACCCCGCGTGAAAAAGTCGAGACCTCGAACGAATACGACAAACCGGTCGAATTCACCGACGAAGGCTGGGCGGAACTTGTCGACGCGGCCGAATTTTTCCATGACCTTCGGCGACACGTCGAATTGTCGATTCCCGACATGGTCAACCTGACGGCCACGGCACTCAAACTTGACGTCGAAGCGGCCGCATCGCTTCATCACTCACCGGCCGCATTCCGCGAGTCGTTCGATGATCTGGTTCATTCGTACCTTGCGATTCCCGCCGACCACTCATTGCGTGGATTTGTGTCGTGGGTTTCTGAGGTCGAAAAACGAGAGCGCATGACGCCACGCACGGATGAGGCGGAACCCGGTGTGGTCCAGGTCCTGACGGTCCATGCCTCTAAAGGTCTTGAATGGGATGTCGTGGCGTTGCCGCGATGGACTCAACCGCCCATTCCCGTCAATGGGCAGCTTCGCGGGGACAAATCCAAGGCCGCGAACGAAATGGGATGGCTGCAATTGGGCGCGTTGCCTCGAGTGTTCCGCCACGACCGTGACTACCTGCCGGAATTCGCCTGGGAAAACGCGACGACAATTGACCAACTTCTTGTGGCATCCGATGCCTACACCGAAAGTCTCAAGACGATGTTGATCCTTCCCGAGGAACGACGACTCATGTATGTCGGTGTCACTCGTGCTCGCCACCACTTGTGGATTTCGGGATCGCACTTCGAGGGCAAGGGAACCACCGTCAAGATCCCCAGCACCTATTGGGACGAACTCGCCGCGGCTGGCTTGCTCGACGCTGCCGTGATTGACGACGTCCCGTCCGAGAACCCCGACGGTGCCGGCACCCCGGTGATCTGGCCTCGGGAAAACCCGCTCGGAGACAACGCAGAACACCGGCTCGCGTATGCCCGCGCGGTCGATGCCGTCAGATCCGCGAGCGACGCGATTGACCCGGCGGATCGTCGCGCGATGGATCAGCTACTCGCTCACGAATCCGTCGGCGAAGCAGAGATCCCCGTCCGAATTCCGGCGTCGCGCTACGCCGAATGGTCGATGGATTTGGCGAAGGTGCGAGAAGGGAACCGACGTCCGGTGCCCACGCGTCCTTTTCGCGCTGCGCGCTTGGGGACCGAGGTGCACCTCTGGATTGAACGGGGCGCATTTGACGATGACTTTGTCGAAGGTTGGGACGAGGCCAACGACCTACCCGAGACCGACGAAGCCATGGAAAAGCTGAAAGCGACCTATCTTGCATCGCGATGGCCGGGACTCACGCCGGTTCACCGTGAGCTTGAGATCCTCCTCCCGCAGGGGCGGCACATCGTGGTGTGCAAGATTGACGCCGTGTATCAGATCGACGGACGCTGGGTTGTCGTCGACTGGAAGACGGGCGCGCGACCAACCGACGCCGAGAAAGACGCGAAGGCCATGCAATTGGTGCTGTACCGACGGGCTCTTGCTGCGCTACTCGGAATCGACGTAACTCAGGTCGATGCAGTGCTGTATTACATCGCCCACGATTGGGAATGGCAGGTCGAACCCGAGAGGCTTGCACGCCTCGAGGCGCTCCCCCCGATCGAATGATCTAGAGAGGTTCGGTTGTCGGTTCCACGGTGGCCGCGCTAATCGGGGCGGGCGCATCGCCGCCGAACACGATTGTCGTCGGCGCTTTCGGGGGAGCCCCAAGATCGGTTGCGGGGTTGTCGGTGACCGAAGCGAGAAGGGAATTCAACATTCCCACCGCTTCTGCAACCGTCGCGTCGTCGTTCGAATCCGTGCCGTGAATCAGCCACCGAGCGACGTGCAGTTCCGACGCAAATCGAGCGCGATGCGCAAGTCGCCGATCGTTCGACGGTCGCTCGGCGGAATAGTCCTGCATGAACTGCGCCGCGAGTTCGTTCGATAACCGGCCGAACACGGTGCGGAAATCGTCGGCTGGGTCACCGACGCGCGCATCGGCCCAATTGATGATTCCTGTTACGTGTGGACCGTCAACGAGCACGGCGTCGAAGTCCAGGTTGCCGTGCGTGATGGTCGGCGTAAATTGCCACAGACCCGCGTCCTCAATGGCCGCGTCCCACCGATCGAGCAGTGCGCTCGGAACCTTCGTCGTTTGATGCGCTCGATCGATGATTCCCGCCGCGTCACGAAGGCAATCCAATGATGTGGACGTAGGAATGACGTTTCGGGTCACGATTGACGTCGGCAGGCTGTGAATCGCGGCAAGAGCAGTGGCCAGCGAACGGAGTGCGGGCCGGGGGTCTTTCACCGTGGACAGTGGTTTTCCCGAGGCATCCACGGTCACGACGATTCGTCGTTTGTCTTGTGAGCCCGCTGCAAGAGTGTGGGGAACACTGAACGGGAGTCGGCTACGGACACCCTCGCCCAATAACTGTCCAACCCGATGTTCGGCGTTTTGCAGGTCGGCCGCGGTCGCCGTGAGGGGCGAAGAAATTGAGATGATCCGATCGTCGGACGTACGACACACCACTCGGTCGAAGTCGGTGGTCGACGCGTCGCGATAGCCGTCGATTTCGAGACCGGGAATCTCGGCGACCGCCCACGCGGTTAGCATGATGGGGGACAATGCCATATCGGTACTTTAAGCCGAACCGTCGTCTGTTAGTGGTTGCCACGCGAGAGGAGCACGATGAGCGCACTCATCGAATCCCTTGACGAGAATCAACGCGAGGTGGCGCTCGCTCTAGTCGGGCCGGTTCGCGTTTTGGCCGGTGCTGGTTCTGGCAAGACGCGAGCAATTACGCATCGCATTGCCTACGGTGTCGAGACGGGCGTTTTTACTCCCGAAAAGGTCCTGGCACTGTCCTTCACGGTCAAAGCAGCAGGGGAGATGCGTGCGCGGCTCAGTGAACTCGGAATCGATGGCGTTGCCTGTCGGACATTTCACTCGGCGGCCCTTCGACAGCTGTCCCATTTCTGGCCCGACCTCATCGGTGGTGATCTGCCGAAAATTCTCCATTCCAAAGCAGCCACTCTCAAACGAGCCGCTGCGCAGTTGAAAATCAGGGCATCCGACGAGTTATTGCGCGGAATTGCCGCGGAGATTGAGTGGCGAAAGGTTCGGTTGTTGTCGCGTGACCAGTATGTTGCGTCGCTGGATTCCCGCCCTTTGCCCAGCGGGTTATCCCGTGATTCTGCACTCAATCTGATTGATCGCTACGAGGAACTCAAGGATGAACAGCGAAACCTGGATTTCGAGGACATCCTTATTGCCACGCTCGGGATGATTAATTCCGAGAAGTGGGTAGCGAATCGAATCCAGGAACAGTATCGATTTTTTGTCGTTGACGAGTATCAGGACGTCTCGCCCGTCCAGCGCGCCCTGCTCGACGCGTGGCGCGGTAAGCACGCCGAAGTCTGCGTGGTCGGAGATCCAAACCAGACGGTGTTCGGATTCGCGGGGGCATCGGACGAACACCTCTTGCGTTTCGAATCGGAGTTTCCTGGCGCGACGACAATCGAACTCGACCGCAACTATCGGTCGACACCGGAAATCGTTCGACTCGCGAATTCAACGGTGCCCAATTCACCGCTCGAACTGACGTCGGTTCGCGAATCGGGCCCACCGCCCCGTGTCATCGTGGCGCCAACGGACGATGACGAAGCGCGTGCTGTCGGTGAGTCCATCCGCGCGGCGATTGAAACGGGCACCGATCCGTCCGACATTGCGGTGTTGTATCGCATCAATGCGCAAGCCATTCTGCTTGAACAGGTTCTGGGAGAGATGAATATTCCGTTTCGAGTGCGCGGCGGGCGATTCTTTGACGAACCCGTTGTCACGCGTGCCCTTGTTCTGGTTCGTGGCCGCCTTCAAACCGAGCCCGATGCGAGTGCCCGTGACACCATGGCACTCCTCCTCCGCGAGGATCTTGGCTGGCTTTCAAAACCCCCGGCCAATCCCGTCGAACGGCACTCGTGGAACATCATGTCGACGTTGGCGGCGATTGCCGAATCGCTTCCTGCCGAATCCAC
>CANGCU010000003.1 GCA_947452355.1 Microbacteriaceae bacterium
AACTTAAAACTGTGCCTCAGGAACGATGGGAAGAAGCCGCCCTGCTGTTCGGCTAAGCGTTACGGAACTCCAAGAGCGCGTCGATGAGCGCCTCGTTGCTTCGCTCGGAGGCGGTGTGTGACACGACGAGCCCCGCCTGTTGCGCATCAAAGGCGGTTCGCGGTCCGATGCAGATAACCGCAGTGGTTTCCGGTAACGGGCTGAGCTGATCGGCGAGTTGTCTTGCCACACTCCCTGAGCTCACCAGAATCGCGGTGATATCGCCCGAATGAACGCGCTGGACAACGTCGCTCGGAATGGGAACTCCCACTGTTCGATACGCCGACACAAAAGCAGCCTTGATTCCGCGTTCCTCGAATCCCAACGCAAGCGTTGGCTCTGATGTTTCCGAATGTGGGACGAGCACGGTGGCGTCAAGGAAACCTTCAGGAAGGGCGTTGAGGAATCCCCGAGGTGAATTGTCCGTTGGCGGAACGTAATCAACGCGAATGTTGGCAAACGTCAGCGCTTGCGCCGTTGTTTCACCAATTGCAGCGATCCGAGTGGATTCAGGGATTTCCACCTTTTGATGTTGCAACACGTCGACCGTTGTTGCACTCGTCAGCACAATCCAATCGAACTTTCCCGCAGACAGGGAGTCGAAGTGAGACTGCAAAGTGACGGTGTCGTCCGCAGCGGCGAAGTTGACAACAGGGGCGACGACCGCTTTGGCTCCGAGGCCTGTCAGTCGATTCGTAATGTCTTCGGCGAATTGTCCGCCACGAGGAATAAGAACGTTTTGGTCACCGAGTCGTCGAATGACGGGAATGCTCGCCGTCGGGGTAACCTCGCGAATCGCAAAATCAGTCATCGCTGAATACCGCCCACGCAATAGTGCTGACAACAACAACGCCGAGGATGCCTGCGCCAATCCACCACGGGACGGGGTTCGCCTGATACGAACCGGCTACACGCTCGCTCAGAATCCTGCGTTGCGCGTCAAAATCCAACTTGTGTTCCAGCTCTGACACCGACTTCTCGAATTGTGCACGTCGCGCCTCAATGTCTGCGGCGATCTTCTGTCGCTCACTTGCCACGTGGTGTGCCCTTCCCAAGATTCTTGAAATCCGCCGCAATCTGATCGACCGATTCAAAAGGAGTGAAACCCTTGCGGATTGATGCGACACCAATCACGATAAACACCACTCCCGAAATGAGGACCGTTCCGGCAACGACTAGCGCCGCGGCCCAGGCCGGCATGATGACGGCAAGGAACAGGATGAGGGCGACGACGAGCATCGTGAAGAACAACGACAACATGGTCATACCCAGCGTGACCCAGCCGATTCCAATTCCGGCCGACCGCAATTTGCTCGCAAATTCCGACTGAAGCAACCGAATCTCGGCACGAACCAAATCGCTCAGTTCACGAGGTAAATCGGCAATGAGCCGAAAGAAACCGCGCGTTGACGCGTCCTTCGCCATGAGCGATTACTTCTTCGAGACGGAGGCGGGAGTAGTGGTCGTCTTCGCTGACGTTTTCTTGGCCGCCGGCTTCGTTGCCGGGGTTGCGGGGGTTGTGGGGGACTTCGCCGAACGCGCCGCTTCGACTCGCTGAGCAATCTTCTTGACGTTTTCCGACACGGCCGCGGCGACCTCTGGGGCATTTTCCTTCACAAACTCACTTGCTGCTGTGACCTGCTCTTGAACTCGAGGGTCATTCCACACCTTGAGAGCAGCGCTCTTCATCTGGTTGTAGCGTGCGCGACCCGCGCGAGTGCCAAAAACGTACCCAATACCGAGACCAACCACGAAGAGAATTCTTCCGCGCATTGTTGTGCCCTCCTTGTATGCCTATGAGCGTACATAGCCTAACGCCGATTGACGGCGTCTAAAACCGCCAGGAGCGATTTCAGCCGACCGTTAGTCAGGAGTTACCAAATTGTGACGCGCTCTGCAGGGTTCAACCACATCGGATCGCCAGCGGTCACATCAAACGTTTCGTAGAAAACGTCAAGATTGCGCACGATTTGATTGCACCGGAACTCGGGCGGCGAATGCGGGTCGATCGCGAGCAGCCGAAGCGCCTCCTCATCACGCGAGGATTGACGCCACGCCTGTGCCCACGAGAGGAAGAATCTCTCGGCGCCGGTCATTCCGTCGATGATGGCGGGCTCCTGGCCTTCGAGCGACAACAGGTAAGCCTTCCACGCGATGCTGAGTCCGCCGAGGTCGCCGATGTTTTCGCCGATGGTCAATTCGCCGTTGACGTGGTGACCGGGAAGGGCGCGCGGTTCGAGAGCGTTGTACTGGTCGATAAGAGCGCGGGTCCGTTCGGTAAAGCGCTCGCGATCCTCGTCGCTCCACCAGTTAGCGAGACGTCCATCACCGTCGAATTCGCTTCCCTGGTCATCAAAACCGTGTCCAAGCTCGTGTCCAATCACGGCTCCGATTGCGCCGTAGTTAGCAGCCGCATCCCGTTCCGCGACAAAGAAGGGGTACTGAAGGATGGCCGCGGGAAAGACGATTTCGTTGAAACCAGGGTTGTAATACGCGTTGACTGTCTGGGGAAGCATGAACCATTCATCACGGTCGAGCGGCTTGCCAATCTTTCCGAGTTCCCGTGCGAAGTCGAAGCGGGCGATGGCGATGACATTCCCCACGAGATCATCGGGCGCAACCTGAACCGAGGAATAGTCACGCCAACGAACGGGAAAACCGATCTTGGGGGTGAACTTATCGAGCTTCTCGAGCGCTCGTGTCTTTGTCTCGTCGCTCATCCAGTCCAGGTTCGAAATCGACTGTCGATACGCCTCGATGAGGTTCGCGATGAGAATGTCCATCTGGCTCTTGGCAGCGGGCGGGAAGTGGCGCTCGACATACAGCTTGCCAACCGCTTCGCCCAGTCCACCCTCCACAAATCCAACCGCGCGCTTCCAGCGATCACGAATCTGGGGGGTTCCCGAAAGAGTAGTTCCGTAAAACGCGAAGTTCTCGTCGACAAATTCCGCGGACAAATAGGGCGCGAGGCCGTGAATGACCTGCCACCGCAACCAGTCCTTCAGCGAATCCAGGTCGGCGGATTCCAGAATCGCGCGAGCGCCCTCGATGTACGACGGTTCGCGAACAACAACCTCGGCAAACACTTTGTCGTCGACATCCAGGGCATCACGCCACGGCGCCGCAACCGGCCCCAGTGCGGTGGCAAATTCGTCCCAGCCAACGAGGTTGTATGTCGCGTGGGTGTCGCGCGTCGCGACGTTGTCCCAGTGGCACGATGCAAAGCGTTCCTCAAGCGCATAGACGCGCTCTGCGCGTTGCGAGGCGTCGGCGAAACCGGCGATGGAGAACATTCGTTCAAGGTGAGCCCTATACGCCGTGCGCGTCGACGCAAACGTCTCTTCGCGGAAGTACGACTCGTCCGGCAATCCGATACCGCTCTGTTCGAGGAAGACTAAATATCGCTCCGGGTCTCCGGGGTCATTATCGACCCACACCGAGACGAAGGATCCGATCCCATCGCGTTCTAACCCGCCGAGAGTCGACATGAAACCGGCAAGGGTCGTCACGTCATCGATTCGGCCGAGGAACGGTGCGAGGGGCGAACTGCCCAGTGCGTTCACCGCGTCGACGTCCATGAAACTTGTGTAGAGGTCTCCAACCTTGCGGGCCTCTGTCCCAGCGGGAGCGGACTGACACTCCTCGACAATCGCACGAACAGCCTTCTCTGCCTCCTCCGCAAGAATGTGGAACGACCCGTACCGCGCACGGTCCGCCGGAATGGGGGTGCGTGCAATCCAGTTTTCGTTCATGTGGCGGTAAAGGTCGTCGGCGGGTCGAATCGCCTCGTCGCGTTCACCGATTTCAATTCCAGACGTCATGATCACTAGCCCCTCGAGTGTGTCGGGCTCGCCGAGAGCGAAACCACCACGCCAGATTACGCCCATAGGCTGAGGATGTGAGATTGGTCGTTGCAACGTGTTCGGTGGACTACGCCGGTCGACTCACCGCGCACCTTCCGCGTGCGATGCGGACAATCATGATTAAGGGCGACGGAAGTGTGCTCATTCATTCCGACGGAGGTTCGTACAAACCGCTCAACTGGATGAGTCCGCCGTGCGTGATCGATTTCAGCGAACCCGATGATGACCTGAAAGCGGCCGGTGTCAGAGAACTGTGGCGGGTCACCAATACGAAGACGGCAGACATGCTCGTCATTTCTGTTCTCGAGATTCATCACGATTCGACCCATGAACTCGGCGACGACCCCGGACTCATTAAGGACGGTGTCGAATCTGACCTCCAGCGCCTGTCAGCGGCTCAGATTGAGGTGTACGGCGAAGGATTCAGCCTCATTCGACGCGAATACCCAACCGCCATCGGTCCCGTTGACATCCTCGCGCGCGACGCGGCGAATACCGTGGTTGCGATCGAAATCAAACGCCGAGGAGACATTGATGGTGTCGAACAGTTGACCCGGTATCTGGAGCTTCTCAATCGCGACCCGATGATTTCTCCCGTTTCGGGGATCTTTGCCGCCCAAGAAATCAAGCCACAGGCTCGAACACTCGCCGAGGACCGCGGCATTCGCTGTGTCATCCTCGACCTCGAGGAGTTGCGTGGTGGCGAGACCGATCACGACAGGTTGTTCTGATGACGTACACCGCTGTTCTCTTTGATCTCGACGGGACAATCGTGGATTCCGCTCCGGGGATTTTCCACTGTTTCGAGCACACGTTTCGAATGCTTCATCGCGACGCCCCGAGCCGCGAGGTGATGCGCCCCTTCCTCGGTCCACCTTTGGCGGCGACGTTTAACGACATCGTTGGATTGTCCGGAGACGAACTCGATCGCGCGATCGCAATTTACCGAGCCGAATACGCTGCGGGTGGGGCGATCAACGCGGAATTGTTTCCCGGAGTGATGGACGTCGTGAGGGCGGTTCGTGCCGCGGGAATCCCGGTCGGCCTTGCGACATCCAAAGTAGAGACGGGCGTCCGAATGGTGTTAAACCATTTCGAAATTGTCGACGATTTCGATGTCCTCGGAACGGCGTCGGATGACGATACTCGTTCCGACAAGGCGAATGTTGTCCGATTTGCGCTCGACTGCCTCGACGAGGCGGGTGCTGATATTTCTCGCGTCGTACTCGTGGGCGACCGAATCCATGACGTCGAAGGTGCCGCCGCACACGGTGTCGAGTCGATTCTCGTCGCGTGGGGCTACGGAACCCCCGCAGAACTCGCGGCCGCAACAATGAGCGTCGGAACACCAGCCGATCTGCGCGTCGCGCTCGGGGTCTAGGACATCCGGAAGGCCGTCAATCGTGCCGAGTTCAGAACAACGAATACGGACGACAATGCCATCGCGAGGCCAGCAACGGCAGGACCCATGATCCCCGCGAGTGCAATCGGGATTGCGAGAGCGTTATAGCCGAACGCCCAAACGAGGTTTCCGCGAATGGTTCCCAGTGTCGCTCGCGAGAGCCGAATCGAGTCGGCTACACGGCGAAGGTCCATCGACACGAGGACGATGTCACTCGTCTCGATTGCGACATCCGTGCCGTGCCCCATGGCAATTCCGAGGTCGGCCTGCGCGAGTGCCGCCGCATCGTTGATTCCGTCGCCGACCATGGCAACGACCTCGCCCTGATTTTGAAGGCGGACAACGAGGTCCCGCTTATCTGAAGGAGACATCGACCCATAGGCCTCGTCGATTTCGGTTTCCTCGGCGACACGGGCCGCGACTTCGGCGGAATCCCCCGACGCCATGATGGTGTGGATTCCCAATGCCGACAAAGACCTGACGGCCGCTGCGGCACTCGGCTTAGTGACATCGCGCACCGCGACGAGTCCAACGACACGATCGTCGTTCGCGAGCGCAACGATAGACATTCCCGCGGACGTCCAGTCCTTCGCGGTGTCCGCAAGCCCCGTCGGAATCGTGGTCGAGGTTTCGGCGAACCAGTCCAGTGACCCAGCGCGAACAATGGTCGCTCCAACTTTTCCCGTCACCCCACGACCCGGCTCGACGGTCACGTCGCGAGCGACCTCGCCCATCACTCCGCGAATCGTCGCGTTCGCGACTACTGCGCGCGCAAGTGGGTGGTTGGTTCCCATCTCGACACTTGCCAGATTGGCGACAACCACTTCTTCGGAAATTCCGTCGCCGACCACCTCGACAACCGTCGGTTGGCCACTCGTCAGCGTGCCCGTTTTGTCCACGATGATTGTCGTCACTCGACGGGTGCTCTCGAGCACATCGGTTCCGCGGATGATGATGCCGCTACGCGCTCCGCGACCCGTGCCAACCAAGAGCGCCATTGGGGTTGCCAGCCCCAACGCGCACGGGCAGGCGACGACGAGGGTCGCGACGGCAATCGACACGGCGCGCGTCGCATCGGCGGTGACTGCGAACCATGCAACACCGCCCGCCAGCGCAAGGAGGATGACGAGGGGAACAAACACGGCCGAGATGCGGTCGACGAGTTTTTGGACCGGCGCTTTGCCCGCCTGTGCCTCCTCGACCATTCGCGTCAAACGTGCCAGTTCGGTCGCGGACCCGACAGCCGTGGCCTCGACGACGAGTCGTCCTCCAACGTTGACGGTTCCTCCGATGAGTTGCGAGCCAACTCCAACCGCGGCGGGAATGCTCTCGCCCGTCACTGAGCTGGCATCAATCGCAGATTGTCCGTCGATGATGCGGCCATCGGTTGGCACAATTGCACCAGGAAGCACAACGAATTGGTCGCCGGTATGAATTGCGCCAGCCGGAACCGACACTTCCCGTCCATCCACTAACAGAATTGCCTGTTGCGCTGCGGTGTTGAGAAGCGCGGTGAGTGATTGTTTGGCCGAGCGTTTTGACCGTGCTTCCAGCCACCTACCTAGAAGAACGAAAGCGGTCACCGCTGCGGCGGACTCAAAATACAACGCGTCGGGCGCGTATCCGAAGATGGGCATTTCCATACGCATCCCGATTGTTCCCGCCATGGTGAAAAAGAGGGCGTATACAGACCATGCGAATGCGACAATCACGCCAAGCGAGACGAGGGTGTCCATCGTGGTTGCGCCGTGGCGGGCATTTCGCAGCGTGGCCCGGTGAAACGGCCATGCAGCCCACGTCACCACAGGGGTTGCGAGCGCCGCGGCAACCCACTGATAACCGTCAAATTGGAGTGCGGGGATCATTGACACGAGAAGCACGGGGATCGTCAACACGAGAGACACTGCCACTCGAGCGGTGAGGGCGGGATCTACGGGTGGTTCCGTGTCACGCACATCGCGATCTATGACCCGAGCCCCATAGCCGACCTTCACGACCGCCGAAATGAGAGCCGTCGCGTCGGTTTCACCGTCGATATCCACCGATGCGCGCTCGGTCGCGAAGTTGACGGTGGCGGTCACTCCTGGCACGGTCGCCAGTGCACCTTCGATTCGCCCAGCGCAGGTTGCACACGTCATTCCCTCGAGTGCGAGGTCGACGTGTGTCGTGCTCATCAGTGAACGAGTTCGTAGCCAGCGGCGTCGATAGCGTGTTCGAGAGCGACCGCATCAACCGCCGAATCGCTCTCGACATGCAGCGTTGACTGTCCGTTCGCCACGAGATCAATCGAAACGCCTGTCACTCCCGGCACGAGTGCCGCTGCTCGGCTCACGGTCATCACGCAGTGATTGCAGGTCAGTCCGGTCACACCAAAATCTGTTGTGCTCATGTGGTTATCCTCTCACCACTGTTTATCAACGGGCGAAGACGCGTCAATATTCCGGGTTCTCAAAGGAACGTTTCTCTGTGGTGCGCAAGAGGGGACTTGAACCCCTACGCCCTTACGGGCACTGGCACCTGAAGCCAGCGCGTCTGCCATTCCGCCACTTGCGCGCATCCGTGGACGTGCCCGACAAGGCTATCACGGTGAGGTCATCGCTTTCTCGCGAGGTGCGGTGTCGGCGGTGAGGTCACGGTTAGAATTGGGGCGACCGTGCAGGGGGAAATCGTGGGCTTACTCGACAACGTTGAACGTGGTCTTGAGCGACTCGTCAGCGGCGCGTTCGCAAAGTCCTTTCGCGGCGGTGTGCAGCCAATCGAAATCATCGCGGCGCTGAAGCGTGAAATAGATTCGCATGCGGTCGTCGTTCAGCGCGATCGAATTCTCGCTCCACACGCCTATACGGTGGGGTTGAACTCGGAAGATTTCGAGCCACTCAACGCCCACGGAACCGTGCTCGTCAGTGAATTAACCGACGCGGTTCGCGCCTACGCGACTCGGCAGCGGTATAGCTTCACAGCCCCGGTGTCCATCACGCTCGTCGCCGCCTCCGATATTGCTCGGGGAGTCATCAAGGTCGCGTCTCAAGCGCTCGACGCAGTGTCGGAATGGCATCCCGCTCTCGAGATCAACGGTGAAACCATACATCTCACCGGGCCTGAAATCGTCATCGGTCGCGGATCAACAGCCACCGTCATCCTCAGTGACAGCGGTGCTTCGCGTCACCACGCGCGAATCCTCTGGAGCGGGAAGATCGCCGGCATCGAAGATCTTCAATCGACAAACGGAACGAAGCTCAACGGCACTCGCGTCACGTCATCGCCCCTTGAGCAGGGCGACGTTATCCAAATCGGTGGAACATCTATCGTGTTCCGCATTCTGCCCGGAGTCGCCGCATGAGCGAGTTAACTCTCTTCGTCTTGCGTTTCGGTTTTCTCGCACTGTTGTGGGTCTTCGTGTTTGCCCTGGTTTTCGCGCTGCGGAGTGACCTTTTCGGACATTACGTCCGTCGACGTGAGCGCCAACAGGGCGACATCACGCACAACCCCGCGGCCGAATCATCGCCATTTCTTCCGCCAGCGGAATCACCCACGCCAGCACGACCCGCTCAGAAACTGGTCATCATTGCGGGGGCTCGCGAAGGGCTCGAAATTCCTCTTGATGCTGACCACCTCACGATTGGTCGAAGTGCACAGTCGGGGCTCGTCATTCGTGACGAGTACACATCAACTAATCATGCTCGACTGCAATTGTGGAACGGTGACTGGGTCATTCAAGACCTCGGGTCGACGAACGGAACGTTTGTCGACAATCAACGTGTGAGTGTTCCCACACCCGTTGCGCCGTTCACACCAGTGTCGGTCGGTTCGACGATCTTCGAACTGAGGCCATAGGTGGACGCGCGCGTCCTGTCGGTTGCGAGCAGCCATATCGGGCGAGTTCGATCGAGTAATCAGGATTCCGGTTACGCCGGAACGCATCTCTTCCTGGTTGCCGACGGGATGGGCGGTCACGCGGGCGGAGACGTTGCCAGTTCATTGGCGACGCAGACCATCACCGCATTGGCGGACGAACGTTTTGAATCGATTGAGGTCGCACAAGAACAACTCCTCAGTGGCGTAACGAACAGCGCGGCCGAACTCATCGAGGCGGTGCGCGAACACCCCGATCTCGGCGGAATGGGCACGACGGTGAGCGCACTTCTCCGCCACAATAACCAGGTCGTCATCGCACACATCGGCGATTCACGTATCTATCGATTCAGGAAGGGCGTCCTGACACAGGTCACAACCGACCACACCTTTGTCCAAAAACTCGTGGAAACCGGTCGCATTACCCCCGAAGAGGCGATGGTCCATCCGCGACGGAACGTTCTCATGCGTGTCCTGGGTGATGTTGCCGGCAGTGTCGAAATCGATACCGCGATTCTGGATACCGAGCCCGGTGACCGTTGGCTGCTGTGTTCCGACGGTTTATGTGGGTTTGTCCCTGAACATCTCGTTGCTGAGGTCATGGCCGACGTGCCCGACGCGGCAAAAGCGGCGAAAAAGCTGATCGATTTGGCTCTTTACCGCGGCGCACCCGACAACGTCACTGTCGTCATTGCGGGGGTCAACGAAACCGAAATGAGTGCGGCATCGAAACCGGTGTTGGTTGGGGCAGCGGCGCAGCCCCTCATGTTCGATGCCATCACGAAGAGCCTCCCCGCCGTCACGTCACACTCGTTCTTCTCTCCGCGATCTCGTGCCCACGAAGAAACCTTTGAAACCGCTGACTACCTCGACACTCTCATTGCGGAGGATAAAAAGCGGGCGGCCAAGAGGAGAATTCGGTGGACGGTTTATCTGTCGGGCACTCTCACCGTGCTCATTTTCGCGGGCATTTACGGCTACGTCTGGACACAATCGCAGTATTACGTTGGATCTGATGCGGACAGCGTCGTGGTGTATCGCGGTGTCAACGCTGATTTTGGCTCAATCCCGCTGCACACGATAGTTCGAGACACGGGGATTCCCCTCAACACCCTGTCGCAATTCGTGCGCACATCGGTTGAACGGACCATCCCCGTCTTGAGCCTCAAACAAGCAGAACTCGTCGTCGAAAGGATTGGGAATGGCTCTCAGTCCCAATAGCGTCGACAATTCGACCATCACGGAGCAACTGATGTTGCGCCTCAAGGTGCCGACGAAGCTTCGAAATCTGGAGGCGACCCTCATCGTTTTCGCGATGGTCGTGACCTCCGCCGCCCTCGCTCTGGTGGATCTGGGAACAACGGGAAAGCTCAATCCGCCCATCATTGGACTGACTCTTGGATTGGGAGCAATCGTCCTCGCGATGCACGTCGCGCAACGCTTTGTCGCGCGCGACGCCGACCCACTCATCCTCCCGATTGTGACGTTGCTCAATGGTCTCGGGATTGTGATGATTCACCGACTCGACATTTCCGCTGGACTGACGGGGTGGCAGGCGAACGCAACACGCCAAATGGTGTGGACAGCAATCGCCACCGTTGTCGCAATTGCGGTGATCGTGACCGTTCGGAACCACCGAGTTCTCCAGCGGTACCGGTACGTCTGGATGCTGATTGGTGTCATCCTGCTGATGCTCCCGCTCGTGCCAATCATCGGTGTCACCATTAACGGGGCACGACTCTGGGTTGACCTTGGGTTTGTCTCGTTCCAGCCCGGGGAAATCGGCAAAATCGCCCTCGCCTTATTCTTTGCGGGTTATCTTGTCACTGCGCGCGATTCGCTGTCGGTTGTCGGTAAGCGCATGTTCGGTGTGACCTGGCCGCGAATCAAAGACCTCGGGCCAATTGTTATCGTGTGGGCACTAGCCATGGTCGTGCTCATTTTCCAACGCGACCTCGGAACCTCGCTGTTGTATTTCGGGCTATTCCTCGTGCTGATGTACGTCGCGACCGGGCGGGCCATCTGGTTCGTTGTTGGTGGGGGCCTGTTCGGCACCGGCGCGCTTGTGGCGAGCCAGTTTCTGACCTATGTTCAGGGGCGCTTCTCGGCATGGCTCGACTCGTTCAATCAGGCAAACTACGAGGCAATCGGTGGCTCCTATCAACTGGTGCAAGGAATCTTCGGGTTCGCATCCGGCGGCATCATCGGGACAGGCTTGGGAGCGGGTCATCCCGGAATTGTTCCCCTCGCCGAATCGGATTACATCGTTGCCAGCCTCGGCGAAGAACTCGGCCTCGTCGGCGTGTTCGCGATTCTCTCCTTGTACATGCTGTTTGTTGCTCGCGGAATTCGGATTGGAATCAATGGATCCGATGATTTCGGTCGGTTGCTCGCCGTGGGTCTCACCTTCGTAATCGCACTTCAAGTTTTCATTGTCATCGGTGGAGTCACTCGAGTGATTCCGGTGACCGGGCTGACGACACCGTTCCTCGCCGCGGGAGGTTCATCTCTCGTCGCAAACTGGATCATCGTCGCTCTGTTGTTGCGACTGAGCGACACGGTTCGTCATCAGCGTGAAGAGGTGGCCTCGTGATTAAGGAGCTTGGCCGCGTCAGTATCGGAATCGGCGTTCTGTTCGGTGCGCTGTTCGTGTCGACCACGATTATTCAAGTTTTCCAGGCAGATGGCCTTCGCGTCGACCCGCGAAATGTTCGCACCCTCTACGACTCGTATGCGACCGAGCGTGGATCGATTCTCGTCGGTTCTACCCAAATAGCGGAATCTGTTCCATCGGACGATGTCTACAAGTATCAGCGCACGTATAACGGTGGTGGACTTTACGCGCCGATCACCGGGTACTACACAATCAATCAGGGAATCAGTGGACTCGAGTTTGCGATGAACGACAAACTGAGCGGGCAGTCCAATTCCCAATTCTTTGACCAGGTCATGTCACTAGTGTCGGGAACCGACCCTCGCGGCGCATCGATCAAGTTGACGGTCAACGCCGCAATTCAACAAGCCGCTCGGGATGCTCTCGGGAATTTGACGGGGGCGGCAATTGCTATCGAGCCCTCGACGGGTCGCATCCTGGCCCTCGTCAGCACGCCGTCGTTCGACCCCAACGACCTCGCGGCCCACGACACCAACGCGGTCGCCGATAAGTTCCACAGCCTGAACAGCTCGAGCGGAACGCCCCTCATCAACCGAGCAATAGCCGGTGATTTGTATCACCCTGGTTCTGTTTTCAAACTCGTCGTGGCCGCAGCAGCACTCGATTCTGGGATCATGACGGAAAGGTCCACTTTCCCCAACCCCGCACAACTGAAACTTCCCCTCAGCGATTCACACATCGAAAATTGGAGTGGCGGCACGTGCGGGCCTGGAAAAGTCGTCTCGATTGCAACCGCGTTGCGGTTATCGTGCAACATCCCGTTTGCCGAAATTGGTGCTCAACTCGGTGAGGCGCGCGTTCGTGATTACGCCGAAGCGTTTGGTTTTGGCGCGACAGTCAAGATTCCCATGGCGGCCACCCCGTCCGTTTTTCCGTCAGGGATGGATGACGCTCAACTGATGCTGTCGTCGTTTGGTCAGTTCGATGTCCGAGTGACTCCCCTGCAAATTGCAATGGTCAGTTCGGCAGTTGCTAATGGCGGAGTACTCATGGCTCCGACCATCGTTGATTCGGTGCTGGCGCGTGATCTTTCGCCCCTTGCGCCATTTTCTCCTGTGCAGTACTCGACTCCCATTTCGCCGACTACAGCCGAAACGCTTCGAGCGATGATGGTTGATGATGTCGCCAACGGTGTTGCCGGTGGAGCTCGAATCCCTGGGATTGACGTTGCCGGAAAGACCGGGACGGCCGAAAATGGCGACGGTGAACCGTACACCCTTTGGTTTACAGGGTTTGCCCCGGCTGATAACCCGCGGGTTGCTCTGGTCGTTGTCGTCGAAAACGGCGGCGGGCAGGGCCAGTCGGCGACGGGCAATACGGTCGCCGCGCCCATCGCTCGAAAGATTTTGCAGGCGGTGTTGGACCAATGAGACCCCAGATTGGACACACATTCGGCGGCCGCTACGAGCTGAAGTCTCGCCTCGCGATTGGCGGAATGGGCGAAGTGTGGCAAGCGCTCGACAAGGTGATCGAGCGGAACGTTGCGATCAAGATTCTCAAGGAGGAATACCTTGGTGACCGTGCATTCCGCGAACGTTTCCGCGCAGAGGCCCGGCACGCCGCACTCGTCAATCATGAGGGCATCGCGAGTGTCTATGACTTCGGTGAAGAAGAGGGCAGCGCCTATCTCGTCATGGAACTTGTTCCAGGTGAAGCGTTGTCGACCATCCTCGAACGGGAGCGATTCCTTGCTCCAGAACGAGTGCTCGACATCATTGCGCAAACGGCTTCCGCTTTACACGCGGCGCACGAAGCGGGATTGGTCCATCGCGATATCAAGCCCGGAAACCTACTGATTACACCTGATGGACGTGTGAAAATTACGGACTTCGGAATAGCGCGGGCCGTTGATCAGGTCCCACTGACCGCCACGGGACAGGTCATGGGAACGGTGCAATATTTGTCGCCCGAGCAGGCTTCCGGCAAGTCCGCGAGCGCCCTCACCGACATTTACTCTCTCGGCATTGTCGCCTACGAGGCGCTCGCGGGAAAGCGCCCGTTCACCGGGGAATCTCAAGTCGCCATTGCAATGGCACACATCAAAAACCCCGCGCCACCGCTTCCCGACAGCATTCCGTCCGCTGTACGAAATCTCGTGTTTGCCTGTATCGCCAAGAAACCCGAACATCGGCCATCGTCTGCGCGAAAACTGGCTCGTGCGGCGATTGCCATCAAACGGGGCCGGGTTGGCGAAGCTCTCGCGCTTGTTCCCGCCGTCGATGACGAACCCCATGATGTGACAGAGGACACGTCGACACGAGTTTTGCCGGTCTCGGTTCCCTCGGGCAAGGACGAGTTGCCGCGTCGCTATTCTCGATTGCCGCGGACCTGGCTCCTCGTTGGGCTCGTTGTGGTTCTGTCCGTTGTGCTCATCGGATTCATCCTCGCGCTCGTCTTCCGACCATCCTCGCCCGCACCGACACCAGTCCCGAAGCCAAGCAATTCAACCGTTCCGACACCCACTCCTACTGATCCGCTACAAGGAAACGTCACGGTGAATGAAGATGAATTCATTGGCCTGACGATCAATCAGGTCAACGAGAAATTGCAGGGGATGGGCCTCAGGCTCGACGCGGTCACGGGCAACATTGCCCCGTCCATCGACCTCGTGGGAACCGCCTATCGCGTGAACCCAAGGGGTTCCGTCGCGCCCGACTCGCTCGTCGCGGTGTATTTCTATGACACCATTCCGACGCCACCGTCACCAGCAGCCCTAACAGTCAGCGCGGGACCGTACGCAACGGGAGGGGCCATAACCATCTCGTGGCCAACGTATTCCGAGTGCCCGACCGGGTTCGCCTTGGATTCATACGAATTTACGGTCAACGGGGGGTCGTTCCCGAACGTCAGTACTTTTGGCCCCCGCGCGACCTCCGCGGACATTGTGATTGATGAAAACACCACCGAAGTCCGTGTGTCGTACATTGTTCGATGCGGTGACCTCGCGTCAAACCCGTCCGAGGACCTGGTGATCGCCGTTGACCAATAACGAACAGCCGCCACGCACGGGACTGGATTCAGTGCTCGATACACAGTTTCTTTTTGCCAACCGGTATCGCCCTGAGTCCCTCATCGGGCGTGGCGGAATGGCGAATGTGTATCTCGGCACCGATACCCGACTCCAACGCCGGATTGCAATCAAAACACTTCGCCCGGAAATTGCCATCGACGCCGAATCTCGCAAACGTTTCCAACGTGAAGCGCACTCCGTCAGTGCAATGGGCCACCCCAACATCGTTCGGGTTTACGATGCGGGCGAAGAGTTCATCCCGGCAGCATCGACTGACATTCCCATTCCCTACATCGTCATGGAATACATCGATGGCAAGATTTTGCGGCGTCTCATGGATGCCGGCGCCTTCGAACCAAAGGTTGCTGTGCACATCGCGCTCGGAATCCTCGACGCACTCGATGAATCCCATCGTGCGGGAATCATTCACCGCGACATCAAGCCGGGCAATATCATGATCACTCAAACCGGGCTCGTCAAAGTCTGTGATTTTGGAATTGCACAAGCAATCGAAGACCCGACAAACGACCCCTCAGCGATTGTTGGTACCGCCCAATATTTTTCGCCCGAACAAGCGAAGGGTGAAATCATTGACGGTCGGAGTGATCTGTATTCGACCGCTGTCGTTTTGTTCGAGATGATTACCGGAACCCCGCTGTTTACCGGCGATACATCGGTGTCCATCGCTTTCCAACACGTCACACAAACTGCACCGCGTGCACGGAGTCGGCGGCCCGAATTGTCTCCGGAGCTTGATGTCGTCATTGCCCGCGGCCTGGAAAAGGATCGGGCTAATCGATACGCGACGGCACGTGAGTTTGCCCAGGCCCTTCGCTCGGTCACGAACCTTGTCGGTGGTGGTCGAATGGACTTGGCCGCAACGCCGCCCGTCTTGCCGCCGGAACCCGTTGCCCCGACACCACGCAACGACGACGCCCCAATCGCCCTAGAATTAGGCAACGCGTACATTCCTCAACCAGACGGAAAGACCATGGACCTCAACGATCTTCGTCCTCTCCTCGAAAGTGACACCCCTCCCAAAGCCAGCCTCGTCCGATGGATTCTGCTCGGCGCTGCAGGGTTGCTCGTGGTGGCGTCCGTCGTCGTCGGAATGATGTATTGGGTATTGACACTCAATTCCAATCAAGCGCTGGGTTCATTGTCAATTCCGATGCCCGACGTGACTCACACCTCGTTTGACACTGCTGAATCCAAATTGACGGCGCTCGGTCTGACCGTTGTCCGCCGCGTGGAGAGCAGTGAAACAGTTCCCGATGGGTCCGTTATCTCCACCTCACCGGAGGCAGGCGTGAACCTCGCCAAGGGTGAAATAGTCACTGTGGTCGAATCAATTGGCGCGCCGAAGACCGCGGTTCCCTCGGTCAACCTGATGACGATAACGAAAGCAAAATCCGAAATCGAGAACGCGGGCTTTGTCGTTGGCAAGGTGACAAACGACTATTCGGCGACCGCCAAAGAGGGCGTCGTCATTGGCACAGACCCCGTGCAAGAGACCGAGTTGCCCGCTGGCTCGGTCGTCAACATCTTGATTTCTAACGGCAAGATCAAGATTCCCGATGTCGTGGGGATGAGCATTGGCAAGGCGTCCGCTCTGCTCAAGGGGCCGAATTTGCAGCTCGAGGTCACCGTCGTCCCCGACAGTTCCTGTAGTGGCCAGAAAATCGGTTCTCAGTCACTCAAGGGCGAGGCGCCACAGAATTCAAAAATTTCGATTGTCTATTGCGCCGCGAAGTAATTCACGTCGACATCAACGGGCTGCGCGTTCGTGCAAGCTCGGACACACCAACCATCCCGGTTGATTCCAGCCAATTGCCGATCATCGCGTAGCCACCTTCGGTGAGCACCGACTCGGGATGAAACTGTACTCCCCACATTGGTGCCGATACGTGCTCCACTGCCATGATGACTCCGCCGTCTGTTCGCGCGGTGATGCGCAGTTCGTCCGGTGTTGTACCGTCCACGATGGCGAGTGAGTGGTACCGCGTGGCTCGAAAGGGATTGGGGACTCCCTCGAACATCGTCGACGTCGAGTAACGGACGGCGCTGGTCTTTCCGTGCATCAATTCTTCAGCGTGCGTCACCGTCCCGCCGAGCGCTTCAGCAATCGCCTGGTGACCTAGACACACTCCGAGAAGTGGAATGTTGTTCGACAACGCGTACCGAATGATGGGGATTGAGAGGCCCGCATCCGTCGGAGTCCCCGGCCCAGGAGAAATGAGTATTCCGTCGAACCCCTTGAGGCGATCGGGAATCTCGTTTTCATTAAACGCGTCGTTTCGCACAACCTCGATGTCCGCACCGAGCTCACGTATATACCCCGCCAACGTGTACACAAACGAGTCGTAATTGTCGAGTACAAAGATTGAGGTCACTGGCCGACCGTTGCTTCCGATTGAATGAAGGTTTCGGCAACCCATGGGAAAACCCATTCCACACACACCGACAAAACAATGACGACAAGAGCCACGAGTTCGATGACCTTTACCCAGCGAGGACCGGGAAGAATGCGCCAGAGGGCTGAATACATTGTTATCGGATTCCTTTCCACGTCGTGCCACACCAAGCAGAGACAACGCCCACGTTACCGTTCTTCGGCGACTACCTCGTGCGGAGAGCCGCGACCTCCGCAGGCATGCCGACCTGTCGAGGGACAAATGTTTCAAAAACGGAGAACGCAATAAATCGTTCCGCGGACGACAATTTGGGGTGACAGGTTGTCATTGTCAAAATACGTTGCTTGGGTGAAATCGACAGTTGGGGAACGGGGTTGAGGACTGTCGAGTCACTCGAGTATGCCCATTCCATGTTGCGGAACCGATAGATGTACCAGCCCTTAACCGTCTCGAGATAAATTCGATCTCCGATGCGCAACGTGTCGATCGATCCAAAGGCTGCTCCATAGGTGGTGCGGTGGCCCGCTAGCGCAAAATTTCCAACCTCCCCGAGCGCATCCGACGTCACATAGTGCCCAACGCCGGTGTTCATGTTGTTGAGGACTTTGGCGACGTCAACCGATTGAGCGATCGAGCGTTCATAATTTTTACCAAATCGCGGAACGATGAGTGTCGCGAATGCCTTTCCAATTCCCGGGGGGCGTGTAACCGGTGGTGTGGACCCGACGACGGTGCCCGTCGAGTCACCCATGTTTCGGTCAAACTCGGGAAGCTCTCGGGTTGTGACCCACGATTGAGCCAGTTTTTGTGACGCAGCGTCTTGACGAATTCCCGCCACCACGTCACCGACCCAGACGTACCATGCACAAAACAGAAGGGCGGTAACGCCAAGGGTCAGAAGGATGTCACTTAGGATTTCCCGCGTCCGGTGTGAGGCGAGCCTAGACCACGAAAATTTCGCCCGGCTCATGGGTTTAGTGGCTAATCTTCATTCTGGCCACTTCGGCCGGCGCGCCATTTGCGCGAGGAACGAAGGACTCGAAAACCGAGAACGAGATAAACCGTTCCGCCGAGGACAGTTTGGGGTGGCAGGTCGTCATCGTCAAAATACGGTCTTTTGCTTTGACAAGCAGGTTCGGTACAGGGTTCAACACCGTGACGTCACTGGAGAAAACCCATTCCATATTGCGGAACCGGTAGACATACCAACCTTCTTCAGTCTCAATGTAGATTCGGTCGCCGACACGCAGTGTGTCGACCCATCCGAACGCAGCACCATACGTTGTTCTGTGACCCGCGATAGCAAAGTTCCCGACTTCGCCCAGAAGATTCGATGCCGAGTAGTGCCCCACGCCCGTCGCGGTGTTATTCAGTACGGTCGCGACGTCCACAGTTTCTGCGATCGTGCGCTCGTAACGGAGCCCGAATCGGGGAATCATGATGGTGGCGAACGGTTTAGCGTCGCCGACTTTGGGGATGATTGGCGGTTCGACGGTGATGACCGCTCCCGTTGAATTTCCCATAGCGCGATCAAACTCGGGAAGTGTTCGTGGTGCAGACTGCCAGGCATCGGATAGAACGACGGATGCTTTATCCTGGGCGGTTCCTTGAATGATGTCGTTGAACCACACATGCCAACCGAGAAACAGGAGAACAAATAGTCCGGCGGTCACGAACAGTTCGCCGGTGATACCAATCGCTCGGTCAACAAAATCGCGCGTCGTGACGAGAATTCCCAGACCACGCCAGTCAACGAGTGAGCGTCGTGGGCGTCGAACGATGATTTCCTCTAAGGGAAGTTGGCTCTTTGGTGGCTCTCGCAGTGTGTACGTTCGGCCCAGGACGGGTTGATCGACTGGAGCGGATTTACGGGTGCGCCACTCGATTTTCGGATAACTGCGATCCGGCTTTTGACGTCGAGGGGGCACGATGCCAATCTTAGTAGCGGTTTGAGTGCTCAATTCCGTGTCGGTATGCTGGTGGAATGGCTAAAAAGAACCGCAACATTGATGTCGACGCGGCGCGTGATTCGAACTCCGCGCCGAACCCCGCATGGTTCAAACCAATCATGTTCGGGTTCATGCTGATTGGGTTGCTATGGATCATCACGTATTACGTCAGCCAAAGCCTGTTCCCGATCGCCTCGATTGGCGCGCTAAACATTGTGATCGGATTCGGTCTGATGTTTATCGGCTTCCTCATGACCACGCGCTGGCGCTAAACGTAAATTACATCGGTGTAATTATCCCCGTGTGTGGATAACTAGGTGGATAACTAGCGCTTAGTTTGCTTTCGCTGAATCACCAGCGTGGTCAACAATCCGCCAATCAGGCCACCAAGGTGCGCCTGCCAGGCGATTCCGGGAATGATGAAGCCGAGCGCGAGGTTGATTCCGATAATGACAAGCAACGAAACGTTGGATCCGCCGAATCCTCGGTTCAAGAGAAAAAGTGTGGCGAACAGTCCAAAAATTCCGGCGGAAGCACCGATGGTCACGGAATCTGGATTCATGACGGCGACGGCAAGGCTCCCACTAATTACCGAAATGGTAAAGATGGCGACGAATTTTGCCGAACCGACGATCCGTTCGATGATGTTGCCCAAAACCCACAGTGAATAGGCATTAAAAACGACGTGCATGATTCCGCTGTGAACAAAAGCAGCGGTCACAAGCCTCCATGGCTCTGACCACATCAAGGGTGGATAAAACGCCAGTGTGTAGGTGACGACATCACCAAACACGAACTGGGCGAGGTACCCGACTGCGATGATCCCCAGCAGCCAGAAAGTAGCGGGTGTTCGCGAACGACGAACGCTTGCCCAGAATTGGGTGGTCACGCGACGTCGATGTGTGAGATGACGACGGGTTCGACGGGCTTATCGTTTGCGCCAGTTGCCACGGCTTCAATCGCGGACACAACTGCCCGAGATTCCTCGTCAGCGACCTCACCGAAGATGGTGTGCTTCGCCTGAAGCCAGGTCGTTGGAGCCGTCGTGATAAAAAATTGCGATCCATTTGTTCCAGGACCCGCATTCGCCATCGCGAGCATGAACGGCTGAGTGAAGTTGAGCTCGGGGTGAATTTCATCGTCGAACTGGTATCCGGGGCCACCGAACCCCATGCCGAGCGGGTCTCCGCCTTGAATCATGAATCCGGGGATGATCCGGTGAAAGATCACACCGTCATACAACGGTGTCGACATGTTCTCGCCCGATTGTGGGTGAGTCCATTCCTTCGACCCGTCGGCGAGCCCAATAAAGTTGGCCACGGTTTTCGGGGCGTGATTGCCAAACAAGTTGATTCGGATTTCGCCATGATTTGTCTGAATTGTTGCGGTCTGAGTGTGAAGTGACATTCCTCTATTCTGCCCGTAATTGGTTAGAGACGTCGACAAACGTGAGCGATAATGAAAGTGTCCAAGGAGGCACAATGGCATCGTCCTATTCGAAAGAACTCGCGGCAATTCGTGAGGCCGCTGGCTCGGCTATCGGTCGACAGCGCGATGTTCTCGACACGTCCGCACGAATTCTGGCTGATGCTGCACGGCTCGCGGGTCGATATGGTCGAACCGACCTCGGACCCCGAGTTCGAGATGAGTATGACGCACGTCTTGCGCCGTTGATCTCAAGTGGTTTTTCGGCCGGGCGAAAATTATTGAAAAAGACACCTCTCGCGCCCCGTAAATCCGGACTTGGTGGTTACATCGCGACAGGCTTCGCGATCGCCCTAGTCGCTGGTGCCGCTTACCTCGCGTGGCAGGTGCTTCGCGAGGATAATGACGCGTGGGTCGACGACGAGTTCGACGTCGACTAAGCCTCAACCGTAATCTCGGAGCCCGTGGCTCGAGAAACACACGGGTACATCACGCCGAGTTTGTCCTTTTCGTCGTCTGACATGACGCTGTCGAGGTGCAGCGGGGCACCATCGATGACCCGAAGTTCACACGTTCCACAGACGCCCTTCCCCCACGATGTTTCGACGGGGGCTCCCGCATTTTTCATGGCGTCCGCCATTGATTGATCCGCTGCGACCGAAACCTTTTTCCCCGTGGATGCGAGTCGAACCACAAACGGTTTTGCGCCGCCCTCAATTTCGCGCAACACAGGGTTGAATCGCTCGACGTGGGCACGAGATCGGCCCACCCCTTGCTCGACTTCCGCCATCAACGACTCCGGGCCACAACAATAGACGTCGGCGTTGGTGGATTCCAGAAGTTTGTGAAGATCGAATCGACCGTTCTTTTGCGATTCATAAATCGTGACTCGCTTGCCATATTCGGCTTCGACTTCGTCGGCAAACGCCATGCCTTCGCGATTCTTACCGAGATACAGCAGGTGCCAATCACGCTTTGCGGGCAAGGATTCGATCATCGCGCGAATGGGGGTGATTCCAATTCCACCGGCGAT
>CANGCU010000004.1 GCA_947452355.1 Microbacteriaceae bacterium
CGAGCGGGATTTAACGGGTGATCACCGAACCATAATTCGGCCTCGGGTTGACCCGACGGCGTGGTTCCGAGGAAGTTCGCAATGGCGGTCGTTGACCCCCACGAATAGTCGCGCGGAGTATTGACAATTTCAAACACTGTGACACCTCCACGTCGCTCACTAGGCTAGTCTCTCGTGCCCGCAATTCTTGGAAGCAAGACCGTCATGGTCATGATTTTGACCGTCCTGTTTGCGGGCGACCTCGTTCGATATTCGCTCTCGGTGCCCGTGTGGGCGGTCATCGTCCTCGCAGGAACGGCGTGGGCTATTGCGGTCCTGTGGACGAACCACGTCAGTTGGCGTCAGCTCCCCGTTCCGCTCGTCGCTGTGCTGGCCTGGTGGGTGGTGTCGCCCTTGTGGTCGCCGTACGCTGCAAGTTCCGCGCTGATGCTCATCCCCGCAATCATCACGGTTCTTATTGGCTGGGCTCTCGTCACCGCAGCACCGATTGACGAGCTGGTGCGTCGCATCGCACTCACACTCAGAATGGTGCTCGCTGGCTCGGTGGTGTTCGAGATTGCTGTTGCCTTGTATGGACACCCCGTTTATCCCGTGGGAACCGACGTGACCGCCAGCACCCCCATCGAGGTCGCGTGGAGCCGGGCGCTGTTCTTCACTCCCGGTGCGCGAATTCAAGGTTTAGTCGGTAACGCCAACATCCTCGGAATGCTGGCTCTCGTCCTTGGCATCATTGCGGTGTGGCGACTGTACGTTGCCCGAAACTGGCGAAATGTTTCCGCTATTGACATTGCGCTTTCGATTGCACTCGTCAGCCGAACAAACTCGGCTACGGTAACCGTCGCAATTCTGGGGATCGGTGTCGTGGTCGCCATCACGGCACTCGCTCGTCAATCCGGACTGTGGTGGCGGATTGGGACCTGGGGATCCGTTCTCGTCGTCCTGAGTGGGATGGCCCTCACCGTCGCTCGGTGGTCGGACGTGTCCGCACTTCTCGGCAAGTCGCCCGACTTGACGCATCGATTTGATATTTGGGCTGCCGTCGTCACCCGAATCGCCGATCAACCCGTCATTGGTCACGGATTTGTCGGGTGGTGGCCGAGCTGGGACCCCTGGTTCGAAATCCATTCCATTGACGGCGTCCCGATGCTGGAGGCACACAACGTCTGGCTCGACCTCACGATGCAGACCGGAATCATCGGCACGATCGGGTTCGCGATCACTCTTGGTTACTTACTGTGGTTTCTCGGGCGAGAGTTCTATCGGTCGCCACGATCGGATGCCACCGTCCCGTTTGTGTTGCTCGTCGCGTTGACGATTCAAAGTCTGACCGAAAGCAGAATTCTTATCGAATGGGGACTCGCGGTCGTGGTGATTTGTGCGCTCGAGGTCACACGAATTCGGACACGCTCTATTTCGCGGCGGTGATGGACCCACGCTGGAAGGACTGTGACCATCGTGATGACGACGACTTCGCCTTGCCATCCGGCCAACCGTGAATACCCCTCGCGCCGTTGCGAGCACGGTACTGATTCCAGACCGCGTTGGGCAATGCAAACGCACCAGCGCTGCCTCGGATAATCACCCCACCGGTGAACGCTTGTTTGGAACCATCGAAACCGTCTTTGCCCGCGTAGGCGGTAACCTCGCCTGTCGGGTTACCGAGATATCCCGCCAAACCTCCGGCATCTCGTAGCGCCTTCAAGGTGTTCGTCGGGATGAGAATTCCCCTCGCGGTTCCGACCTTGACCACGCGGCCCGCGGAATACAGCTGCGATACTGTTCCACCGTTTCGATCGGGTTCGGCGAGTGGCCAACCGACCGTGGTGACTCCGCCCACGTCGGCGAGCGCCGCGGCGAGCGTGTCGGCGACCAAATAAGCGGTCCCGTTCTTTTCGTACACCGTTCCGTTTTCGAATTCTTGGATGCGGCCACTGCCGAAAGAACCGAAGGTTCGCGTTTCGGCGTCACTGAGCGGCAATCCCCACGGGCTGTTGATTCCGCCGTTTGCTTGCAGGTACTCGGCAATCGCGCCGTCGAGAACCCGGAATGCCCCCGTCGGGTCGGAAATGACGTATCCACCTTGGAAGTTTTGAGCGCAGACGCCACTGTGGCAGGACGCATCACTGGTTGGCCATCCGAGTGACCCTGCGGGTCCACCGGCGACGCTGTAATACGTCGACACGTCGTTCAGGACGACAAACGTCGCGCCGTCCGGGTTCCGATAGACATAACCGTTTTCAAACTTTTGTCGTGCACCGTTTCCGTTGGAACCACCGTCTACGTTCTCAGCACTTCGATTGATGGGGCCGAGGATCCCATCCACAGCGCCTGCAGATTTATATGCGGCGGCGATCGCTCCCGTCGCATATTTAGTTCCCGCGATGATGTCCCACGTAGCGATTGCGCTGTCGTATTCGGCATAACACGTGTTGGCGGTCGATGTGCAACTCGAATCGTCGACGAGTGCACCCCAGGAATCCGTCACACTGTTATCGAGATCAGCGACGTCGGACGAAAGGTTTGCGGCCGCGTTGAACCAGTACTGGTAGTACTCCCAGAAATTACTGTTTCCGTAACTCGAGCAGCTGTTTCCCGATCCTCCAAGATTCGCGAGCGCCGCATCGTTGGGGGTATACGGCGTGTAAATATAGAGAGCGTGGGTCCCGAGGCTCTTTATTTTGAAGCTTCGCGTGCCACAATCCGCGTTCGGGTGGTACAAGACTGCCGACTTTTGCCCAACGGGTTTCGAGTTATAAAAACTACTGGTGGGTTTGGTGTACCGAACGAGTTGTGATCCAGCGGAATACACCTGATTGTAAAAACCAAAATATTTCGCCGAACACGGTGCGGTGTCTGGGCAGGCGTAACCCATGGCAATTTTCAGTTTGTCGGTGGTGGGGTTCGAGTTCGTGATGAGCCCCTGCTCTTTCTGGAGGGTGACGAGAAGTACCTTCGCGCTGATGTGGCAGGCCTTTTGCACCTTGAAGATAATCTCGGCGGCTGTTTCGTTGTCAGCACCTTGGTATCGATCGCAGAGTGGGTCGGCACCGTTCCCAAGTACGGACGTCGCTTCACGAGTGAATGTGTCTTGGGTAAACACCGACAAACACTTATTGAGATCACCGCAATGTGGAACTTTCTTGGACAGAAATGCCTGGATTTCGTCAACGGACAAGGCGCTGTCGTCGAAAAACTGAGTGTCGGTAATGATGTTGCCCGGCTCAAAATCGTCACCGGAGAGCGTGAGTGCCTGAGCGGAAACGGGCACGACAAGTGCCGCGACGACCGTTACGGTCGCAACAATCACTGCGCTCATACGTTTCCACAATGCGGGCACGCCTCAAACCCCCTTACAAAGGTGTAATTCAAGTGTAAAGGAGTGGTTGAAGTTCCGTCGGGAAGCGGCGAAACCTTCGACGAAATTTGGCAGTTGGCTAGCATGGAGTCCGTGAGCGCATCAACGAACTCCCATCGCGTCGGGATAGTGACCGTTTCGTTCCGGTCTCGCGACGCGATTCTCGAGCTCCTTGCCTCAATCCCCGGGGCTGCGACCTGCCCCGTGGAAGTGATCGTCGTTGATAACGTGCCCGGTGGCGATGCTGAGCTGGCCGCATCACTTGAGGGGACCACCGCGCGAATCGTGTCGCGTCCGGATAATCCCGGTTATGGGGGTGGTGTCAATGCGGGCGTTGCCGCTCTGCGGGCCGACACCAATTGGGTTTTCGTCGTCAACCCCGATGTGACGCTCGATGCCGGCGTAGTGGATGAACTGATCCGCGTCGGGTTGACCGACCCCGCCATTGGATCTCTCGGTCCGCGTATTCGCGACACCGACGGCGAGATTTACCCCTCGGCCCGCGCGATTCCGTCGCTCCGACTCGGAGTTGGGCACGCACTGTTGGGAGACCTTGCGCCGACAAACCCGTGGACGCGACGGTACCACCAGTTCTCGGACTATGACACGCAACGTGATGCGGGTTGGCTGAGCGGCGCATGTGTGCTGATTCGTCGTGAGGCGTTCGATTCGATTGGCGGCTTTGACGACGACTTCTTCATGTACTTCGAGGATGTCGACCTCGGTTATCGACTAGCGCGCAACGGTTGGCGAAACGTTTTCGTGCCGTCGGCGACGGTCGAGCACGAGGGCGGACACTCGACGCGTAACCACTCCACCGCCATGATTCAGGCTCACCACGCCAGCGCGCGTCGGTGGATCGGAAAACGTTATTCGGGCCTGGCGTGGTTGCCGGTGCGTGTCGTTGTTGTCGCCGGACTTCGCTTGCGTCAAGTTCTCGTGTCTCGGCGTTAGCCACCAAGTAGACCCAACAGGTATGAGCCGTAGCCGCTCTTCTCCAGCGGCGCAGCGATAGTGGCCAGCTGGTCGGAGCTAATCCAACCCTGACGCCACGCGATTTCCTCGGGGCACGCAATCTTTGCGCCGGTCCGGCGCTCGACGGCGCGCACGTATTCCGACGCGTCCATCATCGAATCAACCGTTCCGGTGTCAAACCACATCGTTCCCGCGTCGAGGACACTGACACGGAGTCGGCTCTCGCGCATGTAGTGCTCACTCACCGAGGTAATTTCGAGTTCACCACGAGCGCTCGGGGTGATTCCTTTGGCGACCTCGACCACGTCCGACCCGTAAAAGTAGACGCCGGGGATTGCAAATCGAGATTTGGGCACCGTTGGCTTTTCTTCAATCGAGAGGGCCGTCCCGTTTTCGTCGAACTCGATGACGCCGTAGCGCTCAGGATCGGTCACGGGATAGGCGAAGATGTGCCCGCCCTCGAAGTTTGTGATGTCGGGGAGGGCGTTTTCGAAACCCGAGCCATGGAAGATGTTGTCGCCGAGCGCGAGAGCGACGGAGTCTCCGGCGGTGAAGGTCTCGCCAATGATGAAGGCCTGCGCGAGTCCGTCCGGGCTGGGCTGCACGGCAAATTCAATTCGCATTCCCCACGCCGAGCCATCTCCCAACAGTGCGCGAAAAAGTTCGGCGTGTTCCGGAGCCGTGATGATGAGGACATCACGGATTCCCGCGGTCATCAGCGTCGACAACGGGTAGTACACCATCGGCTTGTCGTAAATCGGAATCAGTTGCTTCGAATTACCCAGTGTGATGGGCCACAGTCGAGAGCCCGTCCCGCCCGCAAGAATGATGCCTTTCATCAGCCCTCCCAGATCGGCAGCGTTCCCGCCGCGAGTAAGGTCGCGAGGCTGGGAGCCTCCGCGTCTTTATCGGAAAATATCAATTCGAGATTGTCGGGAAACTCCAGGCCGATTTCGGGGTCCATCGGATTAATTCCGTGTTCACGGTCGGGACGATAGATGTCCGTGACAAGGTACGACACCGCGGTCCCTTCCTCTAGCGCGACAAACGCGTGCCCAAGGCCGGGCTCGTGCAGGATCGCGTCGTGCGTACTGCTGTCGAGAACTACACTCTCCCACTGGCCAAAGGTTGGCGAACCGACGCGAATGTCGACGACAAAATCAATAATGGATCCGGTCATGGGCGTGACGTATTTTGCTTGACCGGGAGGAACATCGGCGAAATGAATTCCGCGAACGACGCCACGGGACGACCGCGAAATATTTGATTGAACGGGGACGAACGTGAAGCCCGTTGCCTCTTCGATCTGGTCGGTACGGAACCATTCGGCAAACGAACCACGAGCGTCACTGAAGATCGTCGGGTTGATGCGCCACGCGCCGGCGATGCTCAATGGTTTAATGTCCACGTAAGCAATCGTAGCGAGGGGCGGGTGGCCGATGGACAGCGCGACGGTTGTGCTCGATCAAGTTATCGCCCCCGTCCCCGGCGGAATCGGCCGCTACGCCCTCAACCTGGTCAGAGCGTTGTCGTCACGAGACGATGCACCGACGCGCTTGCTGGGATATGTTCCGAGGGTTCCTCGCGAGACGATTCGCTACCTCGAGGGTCTCATTCCGTTGTTGGACGGCGTCGAGCAATCACCGTTCCCCCGACCTGTCCTCGCGCGGGCATGGGAAAAAGGCATCGCCGTTCCCAAGAGAAGCCTCAGCTATTCGCCGAGCCTGTTCGCACCGCTCTCCACCTATGGACGTCACATCGTCACGATTCACGACACGGTTCCGTGGACACACCCCGAAACACTCACCGAACATGGTGCAGCGTGGCATCGAGCCATGGGTGAACGAGCCGCGCGCTTCGCCGACATCATTGTGGTCCCAACCGAAGCGGTTGCCGATGCGCTGTCGTCGGTCTTAGCGCTCGGCGCCCGAGTTCGCGTAATCGGCGGTGCACCCTCGCTGGATCTAGTCGTTCCAGTGGATTCGGGACTCCGTCGGCTCGCGCTCAATGTCCCAAACCACTACATCGCATTCGTCGGGACACTAGAACCACGAAAAGGACTTGAGCAACTGTTGACCGCTCTCGCGTCGATTCCCGATCTACCACTCGTCATCATCGGCCCAACAGGGTGGGGCGGGGTCACAGTCGAGGAACTGGTTCAGCGAACCGGCATCGACCCCGATCGCGTTCACGCGCTCGGTCGACTCAATGACGCCGACCTCGCTTCCGTACTGTCCGCCTCACGCGCGCTCGTTGTCCCGTCGATCGATGAAGGATTTGGCCTGCCGGTTCTCGAAGCAATGTCCCTTGGTGTTCCCGTCATTCATTCGACGGCAGCGGCGCTGGTCGAAGTTGCCGGTGCATCCGGACTCGCCGTGGACGTTCACCGGGTCAACGGAACAATCGACCTGGCCGAGGCCCTGACGGGATTATCCGACGAGAAACTCGTTCGTGATCTGGCCTCTCGGGGCAGGGCGCGCGCCGCCGAGTTTTCGTGGGATGACAGCGCCGCACGGCTCGCTCGGGTGTTCCACGAATTGGCCTAAACGAGCCCGACGGCTCGGTGTGCGTCGAGACACGCAGACCATGTGAACGATGCAGCGCGAATGAGTGCGGCCTCAGACAGGGTGCGTCGTCGAGCGGGGTCGGCCAACAGTTCCGAGAGCGCCGAGCCAATTGCCATCGAGTTCGTGTCGGTGTACGCAACCGCGTCACCGCCGACTTCCGGCAACGATAGGGATCGAGTCGTCAACACCGCGGCTCCGCAGGACATTGCTTCCAAGACGGGCAATCCGAAGCCTTCACCTTCACTCGGATACGCGACAATTTCCGCACCACCCAGAAATGTCGAGAGCTGGTCGATTGGCACATACCCGAGGTGTCGCACGTCACATCCGCTACGGACAGCACGTTCGATTGCGCCCGTTACCGCATTGTCCCAGCCAGTGGCTCCGGCGAGGAGGAGGCTCGGTCGAGGGTAAAGCTCGCTCGCTGCGTGGCAAAAGCCCTCGATCAGCGGGACGACATTTTTGCGCGGCTCGATTGTGCCGAGGAATGCCACCCACGACTCGACACCGACGTTCGTTTTGAATTGCGCGACAGCGGCGTCGCTTGGCGGACGAAAAATTTCGCGATCGACTCCGTGCGGTGCAACGGCGATGTGTCGTGAATCCGCATGTGCCACGCGCTCATATTCACGTCCTGTCGCCGCCGATGGCACGATGACGTCGAGCCGCATCCGGGCGGAAGCAACAATCCACCGCGCGAAAAAGAACCGTTTGAGTGCCGAATGGCGATCGGGGTGGGACCAGAACGTGAGGTCATGAACTGTCACGACTCGACGTCGGGAGGTCATCAGGGGGAATGTGTAGTGCGGAGAATGAATTACCGTCGCACCGAGTCTGCGTGCGAGTAGAGGTAAACCGATTTGCTCCCACACAAAGCGCATCGGCGTGATGCTGACGATCTGAGGGGCAACGACGAGATCACAATTCATCGCCGCGAAAACGGACTCGTCACGTTGTTGACACACGACGACAAGGGGAATACCGGCAAAGACCGACTCGCGCGCCAGTTCCTCGACGTATCGACCGACCCCTCCGCGCTGAGCGCTAATAGCGGTCGCGTCTAACAGAACTAGCCGTTCAGCTGACGCTTTCTTCACCCGCTCAGCCTATTGCCGCACTACGCTGGAAGAACGAAAGGGAGTTTCATGCGCATTGTTGTCACCGGCGGAGCGGGCTTTATCGGTTCGAATTTTGTTCGACACCTCTTGGCCGATCACTATGAAGGGCTCGAAGGAGCAACGGCCGTGGTGTTCGATGCACTCACCTATTCGGGAACACTCACAAACCTCACGGAATGTCTCGACAACCCTCGATTTTCGTTTGTTCATGGCGATATTCGAGACCGATCGGCCGTGACCAGTGCGTTGACGGGCGCCGATTACGTCGTTCACTTCGCGGCAGAATCACACGTCGACCGCTCGGTGAAAGACTCCGCAATCTTCCTCGAGACCAACGTCGTCGGCACGAGTGTGCTGCTCGACGTGTCGCGAGAAATCGGTATTACCCGTTTCCTGCATGTATCGACCGATGAAGTGTACGGAACCATCTCCACCGGGTCGTGGGATGAAAATGAACCGTTGCTACCGAACTCGCCGTACGCCGCGAGCAAGGCGGGCAGTGACTTGATAGTGCGGGCGTATCACCAGACGCACCACCTCGATACCGTCACCACCCGATGCTCGAACAACTACGGGTCGCATCAGTTTCCCGAGAAAGTCATCCCGCTCTTCGTGACGAACCTGATCGATGGCCTCACGGTTCCGCTCTACGGCGACGGATTAAACGTCCGTGACTGGCTTCACGTCGATGACCACTGCCGAGGAATTGCGCTTGCGTTGGTGAAGGGACGTGCCGGCGAGATCTACAACATCGGCGGCGGAACAGAGCTGACCAACAAGGCACTCACGGAACTCTTGCTTGACGCGACGGGGACAGACTGGTCCCGGGTCACTCACGTCGAGGACCGAAAAGGGCACGATCTTCGCTATAGCGTGGACATTTCTAAGGCGACTGCGGAACTTGGATACGTGCCGCAGGTTGATTTTGCCGAAGGACTTCACGACACGGTCGAGTGGTTCCGCACACATCGTGAGTGGTGGGAACCGCTCAAGGAACGAGCGACCCTCGCGTGATCGCACCGATTCTGGTGACCGGTGGGGGTGGGATGCTCGCCCACGCTCTGGGTAACCTCTTCGGCGACGAGGCGGAACTGGCAACCCGGGCCGAACTTGACATCACCGATTCGGCGGCCGTTGTCGCCGCAGTGCATGGCCGAACCGCGGTGATTAATACCGCGGCGTTCACTGCCGTCGATGACGCCGAGGTTAATGAGGACCTCGCGTGGGCAATAAATGTCGATGGTGCTGCCACTGTTGCGCGGGCCTGCGCTGATGAAGGCGCGCGAATGATTCATCTGTCGACCGACTATGTGTTTGATGGACGAGCAACGTCCCCTTATGTGGAAGACGCGCTTCGAAACCCTCAGTCGGCCTACGGGCGCAGTAAGAAGGCCGGTGAAGACGCGGTTCTCACCGCGTCGTCACACGGCGCCACGATTGTGCGAACCGCGTGGCTATACGGTGCGCGCGGATCAAGCTTTGTGGCGACCATGTTGGCCAAGGCTCGGGCGGGCGATGCGGTCAACGTTGTCACCGATCAAGTTGGGCAGCCGACCTGGACCAGCGATGTCGCCGAGCGGATTCGTCATCTTCTCGACGTTCCTCCCGGGGTTTATCACGCGACGAACTCTGGCTCGTGCTCGTGGTGGGACCTCGCGGTGGCGATTTATGAATCGGTCGGTGCGCCAACAACTCTCGTCAGCCAAACGACGTCGGATGCGTTTCAGCGACCTGCGCCGCGGCCCGCGTATTCTGTCCTCGCCGATAGCGCACCCGCATCACTGGGCATCCCCTCGATGCGACCGTGGCGAGACGCACTTGCCGAGGCGCTTCGCGTCGACTTCACCGTGTAGCGCGCTGCTAAGGCTGCGGTGTCGGGGACGGCGTCGCCGGTGGCGGGAATACCGCTTCGCGAACGATTTGGTGTGCGAGTTTGAAGTCGGGGTGCAGGAAGTCGAAATCCGGTGGGACCAATTCCGCGCGACGCATCGGCAACTTTCGAGCCTTCGTTCCGAGATCAACCATGACACCAACCATTGATTGGGGAAGGTCTGTGTAAATGAGCGCCTTACCCGCCGTGGCAAGTTCCTGGAATTTCGACAAGACGGTGGTCGGTTTAACCTGCCGCAAAATTGCTTCTTCCAACTGGCGCTGTCGTCCCATTCGATCAAAGTCATTCGTATCGCAACGCGTGCGCGCATACATGAGCGCTCGTTTTCCGTTGAGGTGCGTCGGTCCTGCGGCGAAGGTGTAGGTGATGGGTTCGCCAACGACACAGACGTTGACGGGAGCCTTGATGTCAATATCAACTCCACCGAGCGCGTCGATCAGTTCAAGGAATCCGCGCATGTCAACCAACACGTAAAACTGCACGGTGATCCCCGTGACCGCTTCAACCGAGTCCCGCATCGCTTCTACTCCTGGCGACGAACCCTGCGCGACGGCATCCGGATAGAGTTCTGGGTGTTTTTCTGCGTAGTCATAGATGTAGGCAAACAGACAGTCGTCACCGCAGTTGAAACCACTCGGCCACGGGGTCTTCATCGGCGAGCCACTCACGAACGGGGCGTTATACAGGTTCCGCGGGATACCGACGATGGCGATTTGGCCCGAGGATGCATCGACGGTAACGAGGCTCACCGAGTCGGGGCGAAGTCCAATGCGGTCGGCGCCAGCGTCACCGCCAAGCAACATGAACGTATATTTCCCGTCGATGGGCGCAACGGTAGGGGCATCAGCGAAGATTCCCGAAATCGTCGCCCGGGTGACTCCGGCGAGGTACGAGCCGTAAGCCGCTGCCCCAGCGGGAAAAACCATTGCAATCACCGTGAGGAGGGCGACCCACACTCGCGTGCGTCCTGGAACGTGGACAAAGCGAACCAGTCGGAAGGTGTCAACCGCTGCGAGGAAACTAATGATCGCGAGAATGATGAGGAGGCCCTGAAGCAGGATCAGACCCCAGAACGAGACCCAGAATGACAGTGTGGCACCACCGGCAACGAGGTAGGAAATCAGCGTGACGATCCCCGCGGAAAAAATGAGGAACCACGTGGTGAAAAGTATTCGTCCGAGGAAACGATTGCCCGCCAGCAGCTGTGCGGAACCCGGAATAATCAACGAGCACACGATGAGCCACCAAGCGCGCCGTCCCATGACGGCCGGGTCGCGAACGTCAGGGTTACGAATCGGAGATGTCAGACTCACGACAGTGATTCTTTGAGTGCAGCGTTCTTGTCGGCAACCGCCGAGGCAAGGGATTCGGCATACTCATCTAGCTTCGCCGCGAGCGCAGGATCCGTGATGGCGAGCATTCGAAGCGCTAACAGCGCAGCGTTTGTCGCGTTGCCGATTGCAACGGTTGCGACCGGGATTCCACTGGGCATCTGGACAATGGACAACAACGAATCAAGACCGTCCAGCGCAGGGAGAGCGACGGGGACACCAATGACCGGAAGTGTCGTGACCGAGGCGAGCATTCCCGGAAGGTGAGCGGCTCCACCAGCGCCGGCAATGATGACCGAGACTCCTTCGGCACGTGCGCTCGTGCCCCACTCCATCATCGCCTCAGGGGTCCGATGTGCACTGAGAACCTGAACATCCGATTCGACCCCAAACTGGTCCAAAACGTCCTTGGCCGCGCTCATCGTTGACCAATCCGAGTCGGATCCCATAACGATGGCAACGAGCGGCGTACTCACCACTCCATGCTAAATGTCGGTGCTAAAGATTTCCGCCACGGCGCGCGCCCGCGACGCGGTGCCTGCCGCATCGTTTCCCGTCGCTGTGACGTGACCTACCTTGCGCCCCGCGCGAGCGTCCTTGCCGTAGTTGTGCACCTTGACGCCACTCAGGGAGTCCATGCGCGCGTAACGCTTAGTGTCCATCGCCCCGAAGACGTTGACCATGACCGCCCAGGGGTGCCGCGATTCGGTAGACCCCAAAGGCACATCCGTGATCGCCCGAAGATGTTGTTCGAACTGTGAGGTCACACTTCCCTCGATAGTCACGTGACCCGAATTGTGTGGACGCATCGCGAGTTCGTTGATGAGCAATCGACCGTCGGGCGTTTCAAAAAGTTCAATTGCGAGCACCCCGGTCACGCCGAGCCCCTCCGCAATCGCGCGTCCTAATTCGGCGGCATCGGCCGCAACGCGAGTCTCGGACGCAGGCGCGGGAAGAATGACCTCAGCGCACACGCCATTGACTTGGGTGGTTTCCACCACGGGCCACGCGGCCGTCTCTCCCTGTGGTCGGCGCGCAACGAGCTGCGCGAGCTCACGTGAAAACTCGACCAGTTCTTCCAGGAGAACAGGTCCCGCGTCGAGCCATGCGGTCACATCGGCGGGGTCGGAAATGACGGCGACACCCTTGCCGTCATATCCTCCTCGCGGGAGCTTCGCGACGGCTCGTCCGCCGTGGGTCGACAGAAACTCGGTGACATCGTCGGGGGACAGCGCGACGGCCCATTCGGGAACGGGATGGCCGAGTGCGGTCAGTCGCTGCCGCATGACAATTTTGTCTTGGGCAACGGCGAGCGCCGCCGATCCCGGATGAACCGCGATTCCCGCGTTCTCGAGTTCGCGGACGATGTCCGTTGGAACGTGCTCGTGGTCGAAGCTGACGACATCAACGTCCCGTGCGAAATTCATGACCGTTTCGAGGTCGTGATAATCGCCGACCGACGTTGCGCGGTCTCGTGCCGACGAATTGTCCGTTTCCGCAAGCACCCGCAATTCAAGCCCCAGCTCGATTGCGGGGCCGATCATCATGCGAGCGAGTTGTCCGCCGCCAATGACTCCGACTACCGTCACGGCACTCCTTCACTCGGGTTCTGCGGACAGGTTCAGCCTATCGAACGGCCGCCGTCAGGCCTCGAGTCGCACGTGCGTGACGTCACCAGCGAAGAGTTCGACAGGCCCCGTCGACGTTTCGACAAGAAGTGACCCTGATTCACCGAGGCCAACCGCTTGTCCATTGGTCATTGTCCCGTCGGGGTGTTCCACGGTGACTCGGCGACCGATGGTGTCGATGATCTCGGTGAGCACGTCGAGGGTTGCCGGGTCATCAAGTTTCGCGGCCGACGCGAGGACCCAATCGGCGACTCGTGACACGATGTCGGTCGCTTCCCCCGGGTGGCCTTCGACGTGGAGCGCCGTTGCTGTGTCGTCCGGTAAATCACCGGGCGATCGGTGCACATTGATTCCAATTCCGATGCCAAGTCGATCGTCGTCGAAAGACTCAACGAGAATTCCCGCAACCTTTCGCCCGCGGATTAAGACATCGTTGGGCCATTTGACTGTCGGCGTCGACGATTCAGGACTCAACTCGAGAAGAGCGCGAACCAGGCCGACTGCGGCAACGAGTGGCAATCGCGTCAGGAATTGGGGTGACCCAAGTCGCGCGCGGGAAACGACGATAGTCATCGCGACGCCGTCGCCCGGAGCCATCGACCAGGTCCGGTCTCGTCGACCGCGACCCGAATGCTGATTGAGTGTGGCGATGACGGCACCGTGACCGAAGTCTTCTGCACCTGCACGCTGATTCGTCGAATCGACCTCGTCGAACCAGTGAATGGTTGCGGTCACTGTCGAAGTGAATTGACCCAGTCGAGACCCGCGATGGGCTTTCGTGGCATCAGAATTGAATTCCGCCAGCCGTCGTCGGCAGGTAGCTCGTCAACGGCACCGCCCTCGCGCAACATTCCCGCAACCACTGCGATTGCAGCGGCGGCAAGGTCTGGCGACGCATTCCCAGCCTCCACGCGAATCTGCGTCAGCGGGTCGATTTCTGTTTGCGGTTCGGCCATTAGAGCGGAATGTTCCCGTGCTTCTTGGGAGGCATCGTGGCGCGTTTGGTTCCGAGCGCTCGCATCGACCGAATAATCGCGATTCGGGTCATGTGCGGATAGATGACGTTGTCGATCTCGCCGCGTTCGGCTGCGAGGAATGGACTCGCGACATTGATCGTGTATTCGCTCGCAAGTTTCGCCCGCAGCGCGGCGACGTCTTCACCCTTTTCCTCGGCATCTTTGATTTCGGCCCGATACAAAATGTTGACGGCTCCCTGTCCACCCATCACAGCGAGTTCCGCGGTGGGCCATGCCATGTTGATGTCCGCACCAAGGTGCTTGGACCCCATGACGATGTAAGCGCCTCCGTAAGCCTTTCGCGTGATTACGGTGATGAGAGGCACGGTCGCCTCGGAATACGCATAGAGCAACTTCGCCCCGCGGCGAATGACCCCCTGCCACTCCTGGTCGGTTCCGGGAAGGAATCCGGGAACATCCACCAGAGTGATGATCGGAAGGCTGAACGCGTCACAGAATCGGACAAAACGGGCGGCCTTTTCGCTCGCTTCGATGTTGAGCGTTCCCGCCATCTCTTTCGGCTGGTTGGCGATGACACCAACGGGCTTTCCTTCGACACGGGCAAAGCCAATGATGATGTTCGGCGCGAACAGCGGTTGAACCTCAAGGAACGAATCGTCATCGACGGACCGCGCGATGACGTCCAACATGTCGTAAGGCTGATTAGCGCTGTCCGGAATGATTGAGTCAAGTTCTTTGTCGGCCTCGGTCGGCGTTTCGGACACGACGGCGGCGTAGAGCGGGTGTTGAGCGAGGTTGTTCTGCGGAAGGTAGGCCAACACCGATCGCACGAAATCGAATGCGTCGGGTTCATCACTCGCGAGATAGTGCGAGACGCCGGTTCGCACCGAGTGGGTCTCGGCGCCACCGAGTTCTTCCATTCCGACGTCTTCGCCCGTGACCGCCTTGATGACGTCCGGTCCCGTCACGAACATCTGGCTCGTCTTGTCGACCATGACGACGAAGTCGGTGAGTGCGGGCGAATACACCGCGCCGCCAGCGGCCGGTCCACAAATGATCGAGAACTGCGGGATGACGCCACTGGATTGTGTGTTGAGGCGGAAGATTTCGCCGTACTTGCCGAGAGCGGTCACGCCCTCTTGAATACGGGCACCGCCCGAGTCGAGAATTCCGATGAGGGGAACGCCGGCCTTGAGCGCGTACTCCATGAGTTTGACGATCTTTGCGCCTGCGGCTTCACCGAGTGAACCGCCGAAAACGCTGAAGTCTTGACTGAAGATGGCGACCTCTCGCCCGTGAATTCGACCGACTCCGATGATGACCGCGTCACGATCGGGCCGCTTGCCGGAGTCGCCGAATGAATCACCGCGGGACCGCACGAATTTGTCAATCTCGGTAAACCCCGTTCCGGGGTCAACAAGCTGCATGATGCGGGCCATCGCCGAATTCTTGCCCTTGGCTTTTTGCTTTTCGGCTGCCGCCTTCTGGGCCTCGTCCAGTCGCGCGAGTCGTTGTGCGAAGTCAGCGATTCGAGCGGCCGTCGATGCGGGTTCGGGAGTCGGGGAGTTCTCAGTCACAGGTATTACCCTACCGAGCAAGCCATCACTCGGCACCTAGCGGACTGGAGTCAGTCCTTCACCAGGGTGACGATTGTCTCGACGTGATGGGTGTGCGGGAACAGGTCGAACGCGCGAAGTCTGGTCGGTCGATACCCCTGTTCGCGGGCAAACGCGATGTCCCGTGACACCGCAACCGGGTCACACGCGACGTAGACAATCTGTGCGGGGGCGAGGCGCCCAAGGCTCGCCATGACCTCGCGACCGGCACCCGATCGGGGTGGATCAAGTACGACCGTCCCCGCCGCGAGGCGTGAACGCTCGCCGGGGGTCGCCCGCTGGTCGAGCGCGCGAAGCCACTTGTCGACGGTGCCCGTTTCCGCAAAGGCCCCAACCCACTCGCTGAGGTTTTCGCCGGCGTGTTCCGTCGCCCTTTCGTCTGATTCCACACTGGTGACGCGAGTCGACGGTCCGCCCAGGTCGGCGAGCGCCACCGCAAAGAGTCCCACCCCTCCGTACAGGTCGAGGTTGAGCGCGGTGGCGTCGAAACGGGCCGGGTCGATTGCCGCGCGAACCTCCTGGGTCAGGGTGGTTGCGGCTTCGCGATGAACCTGCCAGAAACCGTTGTCGTCGACTCGAAATTCGCGGTTTCCAACGCGTTCGTGAATGACCGTCGGTTTTTGTTCGCCGACGATCAGTCTCGGGTCCCCGATGGACGGTGACAACACGTCGACGGACCCGGACATGCCGTAATTGTCCGTGAGCGGCGCGATGTGGTTGATTCCCTCGGTCGCCAGTGGCAATGACGTCACGACAATGATGTCGTGTGAGCGGCGGGCGCGAGGTCCGACCTGCCCCTGGTCGTTGACGTGCAGGCGAACGCGTGTGCGCCACCCGAGGCCACCCCGCTCATCGTCACCGGGGAGCGATTCGACGCGGTCAAGCAGCAACGAAATGGTTGCCTCGTCTAGTTTGCCGAAACGCGCGAGCGAATCCTTGAGGACGTCGCGCTTCAGTTCGCGCTGATGTGGAAGTGCGATGTGCCCAAAATCCGCTCCGCCGACGCGGGCGTGGATGGGTCGGTCGATACTGGCTTCTGCCCAGACGTGGGGGACCCGATGAGGACTCGGGGTCACAACACGGATCGCATCAGCGCGCCAAAAACTGGCTTTCGAATCATCGGTAACGCGGGCGACAACAGTTTCACCTGGGATGGCGTCGTTGACGAACACCACACGCCCATCAAGTCGCCCGACAGCGAATCCCCCGTGTGCAATTCCCGTCAACGTCAGTTCGATGTCGGTTCCGATCGATTCACCCATTCGTCCAGCCTACGGTCAGGGTAGTGTCGGGCTGTGCGTCTCACACTCGCGTCGACATCCCCCGCCCGACTCGCCACGCTACGAGCGGCCGGGGTTGAACCTCAGACAATTTCCCCCGGCGTCGACGAGGACGCCGTTGTCGCGGCGGCCGGTCATCTTGAGCCCGCCGACATGGTCGAACTTCTCGCTCGCGCGAAGGCCGAAGCGGTCGCCGACGCGCACGGTGCGACAATCGACGGACTCATCCTCGGCGGCGACTCTGCGTTTGTCATCGACGGGATCATCCACGGGAAACCACACGACCCGGACGTCGCACGTCAACGATGGTTGACGCAACGCGGACGGACGGGTGTCCTGTATTCCGGTCACTGGCTCATTGACAATCGCGGCGGAGTCAATCGCGGCGGTATCGGAATTGTCACCCATGCCGAGGTGACCTTCGCGGACGTCACGGAATCCGAAATTGACGCGTACATCGCAACCGGGGAGCCCCTCAAGGTCGCGGGGGCGTTCACCATCGATTCGCTTGGTGGGCCGTTCATCCACTCGATCATCGGCGACCCGCACACGGTCGTCGGGCTGTCTTTGCCTGCACTGCGAAATCTCGTTCGATCACTCGGAATCGAATGGACCGACCTCTGGAATCGGTGACCGATACTGACAGAGCGCGCGGCGACCAATAGGCTAAAGGGCATGTCAGCACGCATCACCAAGGTCCTCATCGCTAACCGTGGCGAAATCGCCGTCCGCGTTATCCGCGCCGCCAAAGACGCGGGAATTGCAACCGTCGCGGTCTACGCAAACCAGGACATCAATGCGCAACACGTAAAACTTGCCGATGAAGCCATCAGCCTCGATGGAACGACCAGTGCCGACACCTACCTTGTTATTGCCAAGATTCTCGCCGCCGCCAAGCGCACCGGTGCGAACGCCATCCACCCCGGATACGGGTTTCTCGCCGAAAACGCGGATTTTGCTCGTGCCGTCGCGGATGCCGGAATCATGTGGATTGGGCCGAGCCCCGAGGCAATCGAACGGCTCGGTGACAAAGTCAGCGCGCGCCACGTCGCAGAGAAGGTCGGTGCGCCACTCGCACCCGGAACTCTGAACCCCGTCGACAACGCCCAAGAGGTTCTCGATTTCGTTGACGTTCACGGGCTACCCGTTGCCATCAAGGCAGCGTTCGGTGGCGGTGGGCGTGGCTTGAAAGTTGCCCGCACCCGCGAGGAAATTCCCGAATTGTTTGACTCCGCGACGCGCGAGGCGATTGCGGCGTTCGGTCGCGGCGAATGTTTCGTCGAGAAATACCTCGACAAACCGCGACACGTAGAGACACAGTGTCTCGCTGACCACAAGGGCAACGTTGTCGTGGTCTCGACGCGCGACTGTTCGCTGCAGCGTCGCCACCAGAAACTGGTCGAGGAAGCGCCCGCGCCGTTCATCACCGATGCGCAACGCGACCTGTTGTACAGCGCCTCGAAGAACATCCTCAAAGAGGTTGGCTACGTCGGCGCGGGAACCTGCGAGTTCCTCATCGGATCCGACGGAACAATCACCTTCCTCGAGGTCAACACCCGACTCCAGGTAGAACACCCCGTGTCCGAAGAGGTCACCGGGCTCGACCTCGTTCGCGAACAATTCCGCATCGCCGAGGGTGGGCTCGTCGACTACCCGGACCCCGTCATCACGGGCCACTCCATCGAATTCCGTATCAACGGCGAAGACGCCGGTGCAAACTTCCGTCCAACGCCTGGTCCTGTGAAAGCAATCCGAATCCCCGGCGGTCCTGGCATTCGTGTCGACTCGGGTGTCGTCGCGGGCGACGTCATCTCGGGTTCCTTCGATTCACTTCTCGCAAAGCTGATCGTGACAGGAACGGACCGTAAGGACGCCCTCGCGAAGGCGCGTCGCGCACTGAGCGAATTCCAGGTTGTCGGCCTGCCGACCGTTCTTCCCTTCCACCAACTCGTCGTCAACGACCCCGCGTTCGCCCCCGAAGGGGATGCGCCGTTTTCGATTTACACGTCGTGGATCGAAACCGAATTCAACAACACCATCGAAGAATACGCGGGCACCATCGGTGCTGGTGAAGCCACCGACACGCGGCACGAGGTGGTCGTCGAAGTCGATGGAAAGCGTCTCGCCGTTTCGGTTCCCGACTCGTTGTTGCCGACGTCCGCTCGAATTCACAAACCTGTAGCGCCCGTCCGATCCAAGACCGCTCACACCGGTGGGGGAAGTGGCAGCGACGTTTCGTCGCCCATGCAGGCGACGGTCATCAAGGTCGACGTCGCTCCCGGCGATTCCGTCGTCAAGGGCCAAACCGTTGTTGTGCTCGAGGCGATGAAGATGGAGCAGGCCATTGCCGCTCCGCGTGACGGTGTCGTCGCCAAAGTCAGCGCCGAGGTCGGCACGACCGTCAAGGCTGGTTTCGTCCTCTTGTCGCTCGAAAAGTCCGAATAACGCTACCTCGTCAGCAGGTGCATACCCTTCGCGGTGTCGGCAATTCCGCCGGCAAGTGACGGGTAAACGCTCCACGACCGCGCGATCTGGTCCACGGTGTGTCGATGTTCCATAGCGAACGATAGGAAATTGATCAGTTCGCTCGCGCGTGGCGCGACAATGACGCCACCGATGAGAATTCCACTTTCCGGTTGTGCGATGAGCTTGATGAATCCGTCCGTCGTTCCCTGCATCTTGGCGCGGGGGTTGGCGTCGAGATCGAGTTTGTGAACGATTCCGTTGACGGCACCCGTTGTCACATCGTTTTCGGTGAATCCGACTGTCGCGATTTCGGGCGAGGTGAAGATGTTCGAGCACACGAGTCTCGTGTCGAGGGGCTTGGCGAAATCACCGAGCGTGTGGAACACCGCCGTTCGACCCTGGTGAGAGGCGACGCTTGCGAGCGGTGGAGCATCCGAGCAGTCACCGACGGCGTAAATATTGCTGATTGAGGTTCGCGCGACTTTGTTGACAAGGATGTGCCCCGACTCGGACATCTGCACACCAGCCGTGTCGAGCCCGATTCCCGCCGTGTTCGGAATCGACCCGACTGCGATGAGGCAGTGAGTTCCCTCGATAGTCGATCCGTCACCGAGCGTGACGATGACACCGGATGTCGTCGCGACAACGGATTCCGCGCGGACCTTTGACCGCAAGCTCATGCCACGTCGGGTGAACACGTTTTCGAGCACTTGCGCGGCGTCGCCGTCCTCGCCGGGAAGCACCCGATCACGACTGGACACGAGCGTCACGGTCGATCCGAGGTTCGTGTAGGCCGACGCGAACTCCGCGCCGGTCACTCCGGACCCGATGACAATGAGGTGCTCGGGAACTTCGGCCAGGTTGTACAACTGAGTCCAGGTGAGGATTC
>CANGCU010000005.1 GCA_947452355.1 Microbacteriaceae bacterium
ACGGGTTTGGTCCCCATTGAATTCGGAGCGGCCGATTCCATCACGGTCGGCAGTGAGGTGATTGCGATTGGCGCACCACTCGGGCTTCAGAACACCGTGACGGATGGCGTTGTTTCGGCACTGAACCGTTCCATCACCATTTCGAATAAAGCCAACGGGTTCAACTTTGATTTGCCGGGAGCTCAACAGTCACCACTGGCGCAAGACCTGTCGCTTCCCGTTATCCAGACCGATGCGTCCATCAACCCGGGTAACTCTGGCGGTGCGCTGTTGAATTCCGTTGGACAACTTGTGGGAATAAACGTCGCCATCGCCAGCAGCGGTTCATCCTCGGGGTCAATCGGTGTCGGCTTTGCCCTACCCGCAACGTTGGTCGAACGGGTCGCGTCCGATCTCATCTCATCCGGTTCAGCCCAGCACGGTCGAATCGGTGCAATGGTTAGCAAGGTCGCCGCAACGGACGGTGTTATTGGTGCGGAAATTCAGGGTGTCGACGCGGGGTCTCCCGCCGAGGCCGCTGGACTGCAGAAAGGCGACATCGTCACCACGTTCAACGGGGTTCCCATCCGCGACGAAATCGACATCACCGCTCAGGTGCGGTCGCTTCGACCGGGTGCCACGGTCGGGTTTACCTACGTTCGTGGGGGAGTCTCACACGATGGAACGGTAACGGTAGGGTCGCTCGAATAGCGAGCCGCGCGTAAACTATTGGCATGACCACCGAGAGCGACTCAACTGGCTCGACCGATGTTCTCGACCGCGAACTACAGGAACTCCTTGAGAACGAGGTCACGGACGACGGTGACCACGATAAGTTTTCGCACTACGTCCAGAAGGAAAAGATTCTTGAATCGGCCGTGACGGGGAAACCCGTTCGTGCACTGTGCGGAAAGAAGTGGACGCCCAACTCGAATCCCGACCGTTACCCGATCTGCCCGACGTGCCACGAGATTTACGAGCGATTGCGGGACGAGTAATCGGTATGTCGGATTCGACCGCACTGTTTACCGATCGATACGAACTCACCATGATCGACGCGGCTCTGCGCGACGGACACGCAGAGCGTCGGTGCGTTTTTGAGGTCTTCTCGCGGCGCCTTCACGCGGGCCGCCGATACGGAGTGTTTGCAGGAGTTGGCCGACTCATCGACGCCATCGAGCAATTTCGGTTCACCGAGGACATCCTGACCTGGCTCACCGCGGAAAGAGTCGTATCGCCCGCCGCCATCGATTATCTGTCCACGTATCGGTTCACCGGAGATGTCCGTGGATATCGCGAGGGCGAATTGTTCTTCGCCGGTTCACCTGTCCTTGAAATCGAAGGAACGTTTGCCGAGGCCGTCATCCTCGAGACGCTCGTGTTGTCGATTCTGAATTACGACAGTGCGGTCGCAACAGCGGCGTCGCGAATGGTGACTGCCGCCGAAGGAAAACCGCTGATCGAGATGGGGTCGAGACGAACCTCTGAGGCGAGTGGCGTTGCCGCTGCTCGAGCCGCGTTCATCGCAGGTTTCGATGCAACCTCGAATCTTGAGGCGGGACGAACGTGGGGCGTCCCCACTCGCGGTACCGCTGCACATTCATTCACACTCCTTCACGACTCAGAGGAAGCCGCGTTCCGATCACAGGTCGATGCGTTTGGTGCCGACACAACTCTCTTGATCGACACCTTCGACATCCCCACGGCGGTCGAAACAGCTGTTCGGGTTGCGGGCGGGAAACTGGGTGCGGTTCGAATTGATTCCGGTGATTTGCCGTCGCTCGTTCGAAGCGTTCGCGCACAACTCGATGCGCTCGGCGCGACCGAAACCCAAATCATCGTGACGAACGACCTAAACGAGAACACGATTGCCGCACTTCGTGGTTCACCGGTGGATGCGTTCGGTGTAGGAACCGCCGTCGTCACTGGTTCGGGGGCGCCCGCCGCCGGAATGGTCTACAAACTCGTCGAGCACCAGGATGACGCGGGCGACTGGGTTGCGGTGTCGAAACGCTCATCGGAAAAGCAGAATCCAGCGGGGCGTAAGGACGCGAGACGACATCTGGTCGATGGAGTGGCGACCGAAGAGATCGTCGATCTAGGTCCGAAGGATTCCGACGCAACGTCCGGCAGGGCGCTCATTCACCCAATTGTGACCAACGGAGTCGCGCGCGACGAGTATCGCGGAACGTCGGGAGTTCATCTCGCGCGGGACCATCACGCTCAAGCCCTGGCGGAACTACCCGAAGAGGGTCGACGATTGTCGCCCGGCGACCCCGCCATCCCCACGGTCTTTCACTGACGTCAGTAGGCTAAAAGCGTGAATCGGGACGCGAGTATCGGAATCATCGACAGTGGTGTCGGTGGGTTGACTGTCGCTCGGGCAATCATCGATCAACTCCCCGGGGAATCAATTCGTTACATCGGCGACACCGCGAATGGTCCGTATGGACCGTTGCCCATTGCTGAGGTTCGCGAGCACGCGCTCGGACTACTTGACCAACTCGCTGAGCAGGGAGTCAAGTTGCTCGTGATTGCGTGCAACACGGCGTCCGCCGCGATGTTCCGAGACGCCAAGGAACGATACTCCGATCGCCTCGGCATTCCGGTTGTCGAGGTTATACAACCTGCGGTTCGAACGGCCGTGGCGCGAACACGATCGAAACGCATCGGCGTCATTGGCACGGTCGGAACCATCAAGTCCGGCGCGTACCAGGATTCGTTCGTCGCCGATCCCGAGATTCAGGTGACCGCTGTCGCGTGCCCGCGATTTGTCGAATTTGTTGAAGCGGGAATCACCAGCGGAGACGAGCTATTCGCCGTTGCAAACGACTATCTGGCTCCGTTGAAAGCGGCCAACGTCGACACACTCCTTTTGGGATGCACCCACTACCCCCTGATCTCGGCGGCGATTCAATACGTGATGGGTCCCGACGTGTCACTTGTGTCGAGCGATGACGCAACCGCGTATGAGGTCTATCAGACACTTGTTGAACACGATTTGTTGCGCACGTCGACCGCCCCGCCGGTTCATTCGTTTGAGACGACGGGTAATGACCGTGAGCGATTCCGCCAGTTGGCACATCGCTTCCTTGGTCTTGAAATCGACCGAGTCGACTCCTTTCCGACCAGCGCAATCACACTTCCCACCACCGCCGAATTGGAGAACACTGACTCATGACTCGTATCGACCAACGCACCAACGACGAACTCCGTCCCGTGACAATCGAACGAGGCTGGTCCGCGCAGGCGGAAGGTAGTGCGTTGATTTCCTTCGGTAACACGAAGGTCCTGTGCACGGCGTCATTCACCAACGGCGTCCCTCGGTGGATGGTCGGCAAAGGTAAGGGTTGGGTCACCGCCGAATACGCGATGTTGCCCCGCTCGACGAACGATCGCAACGATCGTGAAAGCGTGAAGGGTCGCATCGGAGGTCGAACGCACGAAATCTCGCGACTCATCGGACGAAGCCTGCGAGCGGTCGTCGACATGAAAGCCCTGGGGGAGAACACCATTGTCATCGACTGTGACGTGTTGCAAGCCGATGGCGGGACGCGAACGGCGGCCATAACGGGCGCCTACATCGCGCTTCACGACGCCATCGAATGGGGACGCGCCAGGGGATTCATTGGAAAGAACGCCGTTGCGTTGATCGATTCGGTCGCCGCGGTGAGCGTCGGCATCATCGATGGAACCCCAATGCTGGATCTTCAGTACACCGAGGACGTGCGCGCAGAGACGGACATGAATGTTGTTGCCACCGGCCGTGGCCTTTTCGTCGAAGTCCAAGGGACGGCAGAGGGCGCTCCATTCGACAAGTCGGAACTTGACTCGCTGCTCGAGCTAGCGACGAACGGAACGGCACGACTCACCGAGATTCAGGCGGCCACTCTAGCGGTGTCGGACTCATGAGTACGGTTGTCATCGCGACGCACAACGCGCATAAATTTGCCGAAATCGGCGAGACACTTCGGGCTCTCATCGGCCCGGGAATCGAACTGACGCAGACCGACGGAAAGGAACCCGTCGAAGACGGTGGAACATTCGAAGAGAACGCGCTCATCAAAGCGCGCGCGGCGTTCCGACACTCTGGCCTGCCATCTCTCGCCGACGACTCGGGGATCTGCGTCGACGCACTCGACGGCGCTCCGGGAATCTTCTCGTCCCGTTACTCGGAAGAAGGAACCGACGCGGCCAACCGCACGAAACTTCTGACCGCCCTGAAGGGCGCCACTAAACGTTCCGCGACGTTCGTCTGCGCAGTGGCGTTTGTCACGAAAGACGGCGAGCGAGTCGTTCGAGCGGAGTGGCCCGGCACTGTTCGTGCCGCGGCCAAGGGTAGCGGCGGTTTTGGATACGACCCGATTTTCGCGCCGAAGGGGTTCACGGGAACTGCTGCGGAAATGACCTCGCTGGAGAAGGCATCATTCAGCCACCGTGCGCGCGCACTGGGGCTCATCGCGCCCGCGATTAACCGCTATCACCAGTCGAAGAACTAACATGGCGGTTCGACCCAACCGCGTTGCGCTGGTGTCACTATTAGGGCCTGCGTTTGTTGCGGGTGTGGCGTATCTCGACCCAGGGAATGTTGCAGCGAACATCACCGCTGGCGCGCAATTGGGTTTTCTGCTGGTGTGGGTCGTCGTTGCGGGCAACGTCATCGCCTGGCTCGTGCAGTATTTGTCGGCGAGCCTGGGGATTGTGACGGGGAAGAGCCTTCCCGAAGTAATGGGCTCGAGGATCACCTCTCGTGTGGGGCGAATCGCCTATTGGATTCAGGGTGAACTGATCGCGATGGCGACCGACGTGGCCGAGGTCGTCGGGGGCGCCATCGCGCTCTATCTCTTGTGGGGTGTTCCACTCTGGGCGGGTGGACTCATCATCGGCGTCGTCTCGATTGCGCTTCTCGGTGTGCACGGCAGATTCGGCGCAAAACCCTTCGAACGGCTCATCGTGCTGTTCCTCGTCGTCATCGCTGTCGGCTTCGGCGCGAGCGTCTGGGGTCATCCCGTCGATTTTGCGTCGTTCACAGCGGGGCTCGTTCCTCGACTTCGCGGTTTCGACTCATTGGTCCTTGCCGCCGCAATACTGGGCGCGACGGTCATGCCCCATGCGATTTACGCCCACTCGGGTTTCGCGCGTGATCGCGTGGGTGTCGAAATGGATGTGCCACTGCGTCGGCTGAGGGCGGCCACTCGAATCGACGTGACGCTCGCTCTGCTGTTCGCTGGCGCGGTCAACGTGGTGCTTCTGGTCATTGGGGCCACAGTTTTGCGTGACCAACCGGGTACCGACACGCTCAATGGCGCGTTCGCGGCTCTGGGGTCAATCTCGGGTTCCGTCGTCGCGACGCTGTTCGCCGTCGCGTTGCTCGCCTCGTCGCTCGCCTCGACCGCTGTTGGAGCTTATGCAGGTGCCGAGATCATGCACGGGCTGATTCGTCGAACTATTCGCCCGTTAGTGCGACGGGCCGTCACCGTCGTTCCCGCAGTAATCATCCTGATGCTCGGTGTCGAGCCGACGGCAGCGCTTATCTTTTCTCAGGTGGTCTTGAGCTGGGGGATTCCGTTCGCGCTCATCCCCCTCATTGTGGTCACGGGCAATCGCGAAATCATGGGCGAACAACGATCACACGGGATTGTCCGGGCACTGGCGGGAGTCGCAACGGCTCTCGTCATTGTGATCAATGCGGGTCTGGTGGTCGTGACCCTCGGGGTCTGACCTACTCGGTTTCCTCGTCGCGAATTTCGCGGCGCTCACGCCACCAGTGGATGCCGATGGACAACACGCTTATTCCAACGACCCCGAGCAAGACGAGGTCGATGTATTTCACGACGAGGTCCGCGACACCGGGGATATGTGCGACCGCCCATCCTGCGACAGGGAGGATTCCGGCCCACAGGAACGCGCCGAGTGCGTTGAAGAGGGTGAAGGTGGCACGGTTCATTCTGCCGATTCCCGCCGCGACGGGCAGGAGCGTTCGGACAATCGGAACGTATTGACCCAACGTCAATGACAGAGGGCCCCAACGGTGAAAGAACTGTTCGGTTCGCTCAACGCTCTTGTGTGACAACAATCCGCCTTCTTGGCGTTTGAAGACTGCGGGTCCGCCGACGCGGCCGATTTGGTAGCCCAACTGGTTGCCCAGGACGGATGACGCAAAAATTATTGCGGCGACAACCCCAATCGGTTGGGGAATGGTGCCGGTGTAGGTGAGGACACCCGCAACGACGAGCAATGTGTCGCCGGGGAGCATGAACCCGATGAGGAGTCCCGTCTCGATGAAAACGATGGCGCCGACAATCAGCAGTCCCCAGTTTCCCGCGCTTTCAATGAGTGCGGCGGGGTCGAATAGTCCTGCAGCGCTGATCATGTCGTTCCTCTCGATTGTGCGGGTGGAGGGACTCGAACCCACACGCCGAAGCACAGGAACCTAAATCCTGCGTGTCTACCAATTTCACCACACCCGCAATAATTCCCAGTGTATCGGGCACTTTATTGTGGCGTAGAGTGTCATTGTTCGTTGCCTAATAGGTAGAGAACCACAGGTAATTCGGTCGGTTGGGCATTGGTGCTCACCGGTGAAAGGAAACAGCAGCGTGCGTTCAGAAAAAGACATCCTGGGATCCGTTCCAACCCAATTGTTCATTGGTGGGGATTGGGTTGACGCAGAGGGCGGTAAAACGCTGACCGTATCCGACCCGGCAACCGGCGAACACCTCGCGACGATTGCCAACGCGTCCGAGGCCGATGCTCAGAAGGCGATCGACGCCGCTGCTGCGGTTCAGGAATCGTGGGGGAACACCGCTCCGCGTGTTCGCGGCGAAATTTTGCGCAAGGCGTGGGAACTGCTCATCGAACGCCGCGACGACTTCGCGCTGTTGATGACCATGGAAATGGGAAAGCCGTTCGCCGAGGCGCAGGGCGAGGTCACCTACGGTGGGGAATTCCTTCGCTGGTTCTCGGAAGAGGCGGTTCGCATCAACGGCCGTTACGGATCGAATCCCGAAGGAACGGGAACGATGATCGTGTCTAAGCGACCGGTCGGTCCGTCCTTCCTCATTACGCCGTGGAACTTCCCACTCGCGATGGCGACCCGCAAGATCGCCCCGGCGATTGCGGCGGGTTGCACCGCCATCATCAAGCCGGCTGAACTGACACCGCTGACGACGCTCGCATTCGCTGCTCTTCTCGAAGAAGCAGGCGTCCCCAAGGGTGTTGTCAATGTCATCACGACGAGCCGCTCGCGGGACGTCTCGCCCGTCATCATTCAGGATTCGCGACTGCGAAAGATCTCGTTCACGGGCTCGACTCAGGTCGGAAAAGTCTTGCTGACGCAGGCGTCCAACAATGTGCTTCGCACGTCGATGGAGCTCGGTGGAAACGCACCGTTCATCGTGTTCGACGACGCAGACATCGACAAGGCTGTTGACGGAGTAATGATTGCCAAGTTCCGCAACATTGGACAGGCGTGCACCGCAGCCAACCGCATTTTCGTCCAGAAGGGTGTTGCCGCGAAATTCTCGGCGAAGGTTGCTGAACGCGTTGCCGCGATGAAGATTGGCCGTGGAACGGAAGAAGGCGTGACGATTGGTCCCCTCATCGACGAGAATGCCGTCGTGTCGAGCCAGGAGTTTGTGGACGACGCTGTCGCTCTCGGCGCGACCGTCCTCACGGGTGGCAAGCGCATCGATGGTCCAGGAACGTTCTTCCAGCCGACCGTCATTTCGAATGTCCACGCCGACACCCGATTCATGAGCGAAGAAATCTTTGGACCGATTCTGGGTGTCATTGAGTTCGAGACAGAGGACGAGGTCATTCGCATGGCGAACGACACCGAATACGGTCTCATCTCGTACGCCTTCACTAACGACCTGCACCGCGGACACCGTCTCATCGAAAAACTGGAAACGGGAATGATGGGATTGAACACCGGACTGGTGTCGAATGCCGCGGGACCGTTCGGTGGTGTCAAGCAGTCGGGTGTCGGTCGTGAAGGCTCCACCGAGGGCATCGAGGAATACCTCACGACGAAATACACATTCCTTCCCAACGCCTAATTCTGTGGACAATCCCCGCGCCGGAAACGCGCTGGGATAGACGATGGGGGAATGCCCACCACTGACTGGTTGATTGATCGGGTCAGGCGCGCTGTTCTGTCCGGTGAAAACGTCGACTCCGCGATTTCGGTCGAGGTTCGTCGTGCTAACGAACGCGCACTGGGCGATGCGGTCGCGGCCGAGTTTCACGAGAACGATGTCGCGCACCACGTGACCGGGTTTGGGGTCATTCAGCCATTCCTGGACGACCCAACCGTTGAAGAAATCTGGGTCAATGACGACCGCGCGGTGTTCATCGCCCGCGGAGGTCGGAACGAACGTGTCGCGCTTGACCTGACACCGGACGACATTCGAACGTTGGTCGAGCGAATGTTGCGTCGCACGGGTCGACGCATCGACGTCTCGCAACCGTTTGTTGATGCTTCTCTTCCCGATGGCTCGCGCCTACACGTCGTGATTCCGCCGATCACGCGTGACCATTGGAGTTTGAATATTCGAAAGTTTTCCACCACCGTCCGAACCCTGGACGATCTCGCGCGTCGGGGAACCGTCGATGTCACTGCCCGTCGGATCGTCGAAGACGCCATGCGACTCGGTCACACAGTGCTGGTGTCGGGCGCGACGCAAGCGGGGAAAACGACACTGGTGTGTGCGCTTCTCGCGGAATTGGGCGACTCCGAACGAATTGTGACCGTCGAGGAAACCTTCGAGATAGCGACACGGCACCCCGATGTCGTTGGGATGCAGTGTCGTGGGCCCAGCCTCGAAGGTGTCGGAGAGGTAACGCTTCGTCGATTAGTGAAGGAGGCGCTTCGCATGCGCCCGACCCGACTCGTCGTCGGCGAGGTTCGGGGTGATGAAGCGCTCGACCTGCTTGTCGCACTCAATTCCGGAGTGCCGGGTTTGTGCACGATTCACGCCAATTCTTCTGGTGATGCCGTCCGCAAGCTCGTCACCCTGTGTCAACTGGCGGGAGGTGTCTCCGAACACTTTGTCGCATCAACAATTGTCGCCACGGTTGACGTTGTGGTTCACTGCCGCATGGATCCGGACGGGACGCGGCGCATTGTCGAGATCGCACAACCGATTTCCGTCTCGGGATCGGGGGACGTTCAGATGGAGCCGGTATGGGAATTGACGTAATCCTCTGCGGCATCCTGCTGGGTTCCGGCGTGTTCATGCTTAGTGCGCCGCGTTCGGCGCGCCGATTGTCGCGCGTGCGATCCTGGTGCGACGAGGCGGGACTCGCAGGCGTTCCACTGACGCTCATCCTTCTGGTCGGTGTGACGGTAGCGATCATCGTTGGGTCGATTGCCGCAACCATCGTTCCGATTCCGGTCATCGCACCGCTTGGCGGAATCGTCGGTGCGGGAATCCCCGTCATCGCGCTCTCGGCGACACGTGATGCTCGACGCACCAAGGCGCGTGCGGTGTGGCCGGACATCATCGATTCGATTCGAGGTTCACTCCGGTCGGGGTCAACTCTCGCCGAATCCGTGACCGCTGCCTCGGTCATGGTGCCACGAGACTGGAAGGCGTCGTGGTCACAACTCGAATCCGATCTTCGGCGAGGCTCGGATGTGGATTCCGCTCTCCGACGTCTACAACAAGCACTCGCCGACTCCGTCGCCGACCGCGTTGTCGAAGCGATCTGTATCGCCCGCGAATTTGGTGGGTCCGAATTGCCGCACGTACTGACGGACCTTGCGCGCTCCGTTCGACGCGAACAATCGATGCGCGGCGAGGTTCATGCCCGGCAGTCCTGGGTTCGGCATGCGGCCACCCTTGGCGTCGTCGCTCCCTGGATTGTCCTGGCACTCTTAGCCAGTCGTCCCGAGAACCGCGAAGCATATTCCTCGGCACACGGCACAATCCTCATCATCGCGTCGGCCGGCGCAACAATCGTCGCCTATTTCATCATGAGCGCGTTGGGCACCGTTCGCGAAAAGCCGCGATGGCTTACGGGGGCACTCGATGATTGACGTCGCGCTGGGGGCCATGGCGGGATTGGGGCTTTTCCTCATCGTGTCGCGTTCGATCGAGTCGCAACTCGTATCCCGATTAATCCCGCACTTGGCGGACGTCGCGCCACTTCGAGCGTCCGGTTCGGACCACGACGGAGTGTTCCGAACGCTCGTCGCCCTCACCCGATTGCCGCTTCGGTTTCGGGGTTCACGCCGAAAAACCGGACACCGTGCGATCTCTGATGAACTTCCCGAGGTGATTGACCTGATTGGACTGTGCGTGTCGTCCGGGTTCACGGTGCCCGCGGCGTTCGAGCGTGTCTCGCTCAGTGGACGGGGTGCGCTGGCATCCGAATGCCGCACGGTTGTCGCAGAGTTATCGGTTGGCGTTTCCGTCTCAGAGGCACTTCGCCTGAGCGACGGCCGAGTTGGGCATCCGGGTTGGACGAGGCTCGTCGAACATCTCGTTGCCGCTCGACGTCACGGCACACCACTGACCGACATCCTCCGCTCGCTCGCCGAGGATGAACAGGAATCCTCGACCAGACGTCTTCTCGAATCAGCGAGCGCACGGGAAACGTTGATGATGTTTCCGCTGGTGTTCGTCATCCTTCCCGTGACGGTGGTGATGGCCGTTTTTCCCGGATTGACAGCGCTGGGGTCCATTTCTCTGTAATTTTCGGGTAGATACACGGGATACTAGAAGTGTCGGAAGGAACCGCGTGAAGATTCGCCTCACACTTGCTCTGTGTATTGCCGTCATTGCCGTTTTAGTCAGCCTGGGTGGGTGGACGGACCCGCTCGAGGGAGGCGCGGCAGTCTTGTTCGCCGGTCTCGCGACGGTCATTGCTTGGCTCGTCGGCCGAGTCGCTATTCCGAAGTTGACCTGGATCAGCATCTCCGCAACTATCGCTCTCGCCGTCGCGACAATCGCGATGATTCCCATCGACGGTACCGACGGTGTCGAAGGGTCCACGGTGGCGATGGCGCTTCCACTTCAGTTCTGGATCGGGTTGTGGTCCTACCGAGTCGGTTCTGTTGCGGTCATCGCGGGCGCCGTCTTCTACGTCGTCAAAATCGTCGAGGCCCAGCGCCGCGGAAAAATCGCCTAGATCACGGTCGGCCCGAGTGGTTCTCGACCTTCTCGTTCACAACGCTGCCGTCTTCGACGGCGTTGGGTACCGACCAGAGCTATCCGCGATGGGGGTGGCGAACGGTCGTATCGTGGCACTCGGCGGGGATGAATTGCGGGACGCGGCAACGGCGAACACCCGAATCATTGACGCCGAGGGCGGACTGCTGTCTCCTGGCTTCATCGACGCTCATGTTCATCCAATCGAGGGTGGACTCGAACACGCGCGCTGCAATCTGGCGGGGATCTCAACGGTCGATGCTCTCCTCGTTGCCATCGGAAACTATGCTGCGGCAAACCCGGACGAGGAATGGATTCTGGGAGGCGGATGGCAGATGTCGACGTTCCCCGGGGGCGCGCCTCTCGCATCGGACCTTGACCGGGTCGTTCCTGACCGGCCCGTGTACTTGCCAAATCGTGACCACCACGGCACGTGGGTCAATTCTGTTGCCCTCGCCCGTGCGGGAATAACCCGCGACACCCCGGACCCGGCGGATGGCCGAATCGAGCGCGACGCCGACGGCAACCCCACCGGAACCCTGCACGAGGGGGCTAGCGAACTCGTCAAGCGGTTGATTCCGGCCGATACCGATGACAGTAGATATCGCGCGCTGCTCGACGCACAACGGTACCTTCACTCGTTTGGCATCACGGGTTGGCAGGACGCGATCGTCGGGAACTACGGCGGACACACGGACACGAGTCCCATTTACCAGCGCGCCGCAGAAAACGGCAATCTGCTCTCGCGGGTCGTCGCGGCACTGTGGTGGGACCGAAATCGCGGGCTAGAACAACTAGACGAATTACGCGTCTCGCGGGCCTTGCACACCCATCCGCTCTTTCGAGCAACGAGTATCAAAATTATGCAGGACGGAATCCCTGAGAACCACACGGCGGCGATGGCAGATCCCTACCGGGCGACGGGTTGTCGCTGCGCGGGCGATCACCGAGGAATTTCCTTCCTCGATCCATACCAGCTGGCCGAGGTTGTGTGCGCGCTCGACGCCGACGACTGGCAGGTTCACATTCACGCAATCGGTGACCGGGCGGTCACGGAATCCTTGGATGCCATCGAACGGGCTCGGAAGGTGAACGGGCCGAGCGACAATCGTCATCATCTTGCACATATTCAAATTGTCAATCCGCTCGACATCGCTCGATTTGTGTCTCTCGATGTCACAGCGAACATCCAAACCCTCTGGGCGACGAACGAGCCGCAAATGCGAGAACTTAATCTGCCGGCACTCGGGGAAAAACGATACGGATGGCAATATCCCTTCGGAGACCTAGCCTCTGCTGGTGCGTTCCTGGCGTCCGGCTCCGATTGGCCCGTGTCGACCCCCGATCCATGGAAAGCGATTCATGTTGCGGTCAATCGCGTGCTGGATAGTCAAGACCCCGACTTCAACCCAGTCCCGCTACACATCGAGCACGCGATGAGCCTCGAATCCGCGCTCGCGGCGTACACGTCAGGTTCCGCACGCGTCAACCACGATGATGATGCCGGTTCACTGTCCGTTGGGCGACGAGCTGATTTCGCCATTGCCAATCGCAATCCGTTTGATAACGAAATGGTGTCCGTCTCTACAACCGCCAATCGATTGACTTATATTGGAGGAGTTGAGGTGTTTGCGCGGTAGCGTTCCGCCGCCGTGTGACCACGTCCCCGTCATGAGAAAGTAGATCCACATGCGATTCACCTTGATTGCGCCGGTCGCGGCGCTCGCGGCCAGTGCACTTTTGCTCACCGGTTGTGTCGACAATTCCACCCCTACGCCAAGCAGCGAACCACAAGCGGTGGTTGAAGTTGACAAGGCGGCGCAAGCACTTCTCCCCGCGGAAATCGCGAGCGCTGGCGTTCTCGAGGTCGGAATCGACCCCACGTATCCTCCGAACGAGTACAAGAACGACGCAGGAGACATCGTCGGTTGGGAAGTTGACTTGTTCAATGACATCGCTGCGAAGCTCGGTCTGACAGCGAACTACAACCAGTCGACGTTCGACAACATCATCCCCGGCATCGAGACCAGCAAGTATTCGGTCGGTGTCTCGTCGTTCTTCGACAAGGTCGAACGTCAGCAGGTTGTGGACATGGTTTCGTACTTCACAGCGGGAAGCCAGTTCGCTGGACGCGCGGGCGAAACGATCTCGACGGACAACTTGTGTGGTCTCAAGGTTGCTGCCCAGAACGGAACCGCTCAGTACCTCGAAGACATCCCTGCGATGTCGAAGGTGTGCACCGACGCCGGTAACGATGCAATCACGCTGCTCGGTTTTGATACTCAGGACCAGGCAACAAATGCGGTCCTCGTTAGCAAGGCCGACGTTTTCGTCGCTGACTCGCCCGTAACACAGTTCGCGGTGAAGCAGAACGACGGCAAGCTTCAACTCGTCGGCGACATCTACGACGTTTACTTCTATGCATTCCCCGTCACAAAGGGCAGCGCTCTTGCACCCGCAATCGCTGCCGCAGTGAACTCGTTGATTGCCGATGGAACGTACACGTCGATTCTCGAGGCAAACGGATTGACCGCTGGCGCCATCACGACGTCGGAAGTCAACGCAGAGAAGACCAAGTAACTCGGTCCTCATGGCGACTAAGCCATCAACCCAGAAGGCGTCGGGCGCAAACTCGGCGCCTTCTGGCTCTCGTCTCGCGCCGCCCATCAAGGCGGTCAAACTCCGTCATCCATTTCGTTGGATTGTTGCGGGCGTCATTGTTTTGTATTTCGCGGCCTTTGTCTGGGACGCGGCAGTAAATCGTCCCGTCTACGACTGGGCGGCGTACGGCAAGTACATCTTCGACAAGCGAATTAGTGAGGCAGCCCTCGTAACCCTCGAGCTGACCGTCTGGTCGATGGCAATTGCCATCGTTTTGGGGATTGTGCTGGCCGTCATGCGACTCTCTCCGAATCCTGTTTTTCAGGGTGTCTCGTGGTTTTATTTGTGGGTGTTTAGAGGAACACCCGTATACGTCCAACTTGTTTTTTGGGGACTCATCGCCGCCATCTATCCGACGTTCACCCTCGGAATTCCGTTCGGACCACAGTGGATCTCGGTCGCCGCGGCGGACGTTCCAGTGTTCTGGATTGCGGTCGTCGGGTTGGGGCTCAACGAAGCGGCATACATGGCCGAGGTTGTGCGAGCGGGCATTCTGTCGGTCGACAGTGGGCAGAGTGAAGCCGCGCGCGCTCTGGGCATGAGTTGGTTCCAGAGCATGCGCCGGGTCATCATCCCGCAATCCATGCGCATCATCATCCCGCCGACGGGCAACGAAGTAATTTCGATGCTCAAGACAACGTCGCTCGTGGCGGCAGTCCCGTTCAGCCTTGATTTGTATATGCGCGCGCGCGATATCGCAGGACCCATTTTCAAACCGATTCCGCTCCTCATGGTCGCGTCGTCGTGGTACCTGTTATTTACGAGCATTCTCATGGTCGGGCAGTACTACCTCGAAAAGCGATATGCCAGAGGAACTGGTTTCGAACGCATGAAAGCGTCCGTTGAATCAACCGAGGAGATTGCAACATGACCGCCGAAAGCCTGTTCACTGCTCCGATTTCGCTTGGTGGCGACGATGTGATGGTTCGCGCGGAAGGTGTTGTGAAGAAGTTTGGTCACAACGTTGTTTTGCGCGACATCTCACTCGAAGTCAAGCGCGGCGAGGTCATGTGTCTGATTGGGCCGTCGGGCTCGGGAAAGAGCACGTTTCTTCGCTGCATCAACCACCTCGAGGTTTTGTCCGGTGGGCGACTGTCGGTCGAAGGCCGGCTCATCGGTTACCGGGAAAAGAATGGTGTTCTCTTCGAGATGAAGCCGAACGAAGCGGCCGCACAACGTCGGGACATTGGGATGGTGTTCCAGCGATTCAATCTGTTCCCGCACATGACCGCGCTCGAAAACGTCATCGAAGCACCAATTCAGGTGAAGAAAATGCCGAAGGCCCAGGCAATCGAGAGGGGGAAGGTGCTTCTCGATCGCGTCGGGTTGGGGGACAAGTTCGATTCCTACCCCGCACACTTGTCGGGTGGCCAACAGCAGCGTGTCGCAATCGCTCGCGCGCTCGCGATGGAACCGAGTCTCATGCTGTTCGATGAGCCCACCTCGGCGCTCGACCCCGAACTCGTCGGAGAGGTCCTCGATGTCATGAAGGAGCTCGCCAAATCGGGAATGACGATGATTGTCGTGACCCACGAGATGGGCTTTGCCCGCGAGGTGGCCGACACTCTCGTGTTTATGGACGCGGGAGTCGTTGTCGAGACGGGCGAACCCAAGGCGGTCCTCGCTAATCCGCAACATAATCGAACGAAAGCCTTTCTCTCGAAGGTTCTCTGAATCTCCGTGACGCCCCGCCTGTGGACAACATGGGCGGGGCGTTCGCTTTTCCTGAACCATGTCAGCATGACCAACTTCATTCGTGAATCCAATGACCGCGGCGACGTACCCGGCTGGGTCCTCATCACACTGATGACGGCGGGACTTGTCGTTGTCATGTGGGCGATGGCAGGTCCGGCCCTCGGCGACGTGTTTAACAACGCCATCGACCGCGTTCTGTCCATATGATCGGCGAACTCGATCGCGGCAGCGCGCCGGTCGAGTTCTCGTTGGTCTCCGTCCTGCTCGTCGCGGTGGCTCTCTCGGTCCTGCAGGTCGCGTTTATTGCCCACGTTCGTGCGGTGGCGATTGATTCGGCGATTGCCGGAGCAGCCTACGCGGCGTTGGCCGATGCGTCTGATTCCGAGGGTGTCGCCCGGACGAAAAATTTGCTCGCGCTCGGAATGGGATCGAACCTCGTGAGGTCGGTCGCAATTGTCGACTCTGCGATAGCGGGTCGGCGTTCAACCGAAGTGACCGTGGAATTGTCGGTTCCCATGATCGGTCCCTGGCTGCCCGTCGCCGAGATGTCCGTCCGAGGCCGCGCCTTTCGCGAAGTGCCTTAAACGAATGGAGCCCCGCCGAAGCGGGGCTCCACCGTGAGGCGGGTTGTTACTTGCCGGCGCGCATCTTGTTGGCAACCGCGATCGCGTCCGAGAACGGCGCGTTGGAGCGACGGTCGGGGCGTGCGATGAACAGATAAAGAGCACCGGTACCGAGAACGATTGCAATACCGTTCTGGGCGAGTGCGTCCGGAACAACGAGCTGGTAAAGCGCGAAGATTCCGTAGGCAAGTGCACCGATGTTGACGATCATTCCAGCGCCACCGAGGGTCCACGGTCCAGCGGGCTTCCAGCCGCGGAATCGGTTCCACAGCGCGGCGAGCACGACAGCCTGGAAGGCGACGTAGATTCCGGCAACCGCGAAGTCCGTGATGGGCAACAGGGTGGTCGGGTCAGCGTAGATGACGATGCAGAGGATGATCGGCACGATGCTCGCAACGAGAAGCGCGTTCGTCGGAACCTTCGAGCGCTCCGAGATCTTGCCGAGCCATCCGCTTGCGGGCAGCATCTTGTCGCGTGCAAACGAGTGCAGAAGGCGGCTAGCCGCGGCCTGCAAGCTCAAGACACACGAGATGAACGCCATGACGGCGACGATGAGGAAGATACGCATTCCACCTTCGCCGATTGCGGCGGTGAGAACCGTCGGGATCGGTGCGGGGTCGGAGGCAAGCGCCGCAAGGTCGGGCGCAGCGAGAACGTATCCGGAGAACGAGGCGAGAGCCGAAACTCCACCAACGATGATTGTCAGGTACATGGCCTTGGGGACCTCGCGCGCTGCGTCCGTGACCTCTTCGGCGACGTCACCACAGGCTTCGAAGCCATAGAACATGAACAGACCAACGAGGGCTGCACCGAGGAAGATGGGGCCCCAATCGCTGATTCCACCCTGGAAGACCGAGAAGAACACGCTGAATTCGTTGTGGCGGTGGAAGATGAGCAGGTAAAGACCCATTCCAACGACTCCGACGAGTTCAGCGGCGAGACCGATTTGAGCGATTCGCGAGAGAACCTTCGTTCCACCCAGGTTGAGAATGAGTGCAAGAACGAGGAGTGCGACGGAAAGCGCAAGGTTGACCTCGGGCGTGAGCTCGCCAACACCGAACACAGTTGCGAGGAACGGCGCACCGAACTCCGCGACAGACGTGATCGTGACGAGCATCGCCCAGACGTAAATCCATGCGGTGAGCCATGCGCTTCGCTTACCCGCGAGGCGGCGCATCCACGGGTAGATTCCACCGGCGATCGGGAACTGCGAGACGACCTCACCCATGACGAGTGCGACGAGCATCTGTCCAGCACCAACGATGATGATCCACCAAATTGCACTGGGACCCGCGGTCGCGAGACCGAGACCGAACAGCGCATAGATTGCGACGAGCGGCGACAGGTACGTGAATCCGAGTGCGAGTGCACTCCATACCGACATAGAGCGGTGGTATGACCCCTCATATCCGAGCGCGCTGAGATGCGCGTTGTCGGACTGGGTCTGTTCAGACTTAGCCATTATGACCTTTCGTTGTGTTGTTATTCACGAGGAGGTCCGACGGCGCATAATCCGCGGTGAGCACCTCCTTGTGCTGGGGTAAACATAGCGCGTTTTTATCCTCAGTGGTAGATGATTTAACTCACGCGTTTCGGATAAAACATTCAGTATTGGTGTTTTTAGGAAATGCACGTATGATTCACATCATCATCCGGATGCGGCACAACCGCACGAACGACGAGGTTCACACGATGCCAACAGAAATCGAAGTTCCCTACCTGGACATTTCTGACCCAGCTTTTTCCATGCACTCCGAGGCCGTGCGCCGAGCCCGCGAACAGCACTGGTATGCGAAGACGAATTACGGGTACGCGGTCCTTCGGCACCAATACGTCAGCACCTTGCTTAAGGACCCCCGACTCAGCCAGGGGAGCGGCAAGTGGCCGGACCATAACGGAGTTCATGACGGTCTGTTCCACTCCTGGTGGACGAAATGCTTGTTGGTCCTCGAGGGTGAGGATCACCACCGCATCCGTCGAATGTTGAACCCGGCGTTCTCGCTTCGGCACATCGAAGCGTACATTCCTCAGTTCGAGGCGCTCGCCGAGGAACTCGTTGCGGGATTCCTCGACTCGGGCGAATGTGAATACGTGAACGATTTCGCCGAGCCATATGCGACGCGTGTGCTGTGTATTCTCACGGGAATTCCGGAAAGTGAATGGCCAACGATCGCCCGAATTGCGGGAACCATCGGACTCGCCCTGGGAATCACCATCAAGGACGAGCTACCCGAAATCGAAGAGGCACTCGGCGAACTGTACGGATACGCCGAGGGGCTGATCGCCGACCGGCAAGCGAATCCGCGCGACGACCTCGTGACGCGACTCGTCGAAGCGAACCGTGACGGCGACAGCCTCAGCGACGACGAACTGCGCAACGCACTGTGCTTGCTGATTTTCGGAGGAATGGATACCACGCGCAACCAGCTCGGGCTGGGAATGCAGACGATGATGCACAACCCCGAACAGTGGGAATTACTCGCCGCACATCCCGAACTTGCGCGAAACGCGGTCGAAGAGGTCATGCGCGCCAATCCCACGACGACGTGGGTGACCCGCGAAGCCGTCGTCGACTTCGACTACGAAGACCTGCACGCACCCGCCGGCTCGACGGTCCATTTCTTCACTCAAGTGAGCGGTAACGACCCCGAGGCGTACCCGAACCCCGAAATCGACATCACGGCCGAACGGGCACCCCACTATGGGTTTGGCGGAGGGATGCATCACTGCCTCGGTCACTTCGTTGCACGTTTGGACATGGCCATCGCGATGCGCGTGTTCTCGAAGCACATGACCAACATCAGGGTCAACGGACAAGACGAATGGCTACCCGATTCGGGGAACACCGGTCCCGTCCGACTTCCGCTCGCATTCGACAAGCGCTAGCCTCAGCAGATAAAGGAGAAACACCATGCAGATATCGGTCGATCGCGCCAAGTGCGACAATCACGGTCAGTGCACGTTCTCGGCGCCGACGGTTTTCCGACTCGACGACCAGGGGATTCTTCAGTACGAAGCGTCCGTTGATGATTCGCTTCGAGCGGACGTCGAAGAAGCCGCAGACGTCTGCCCCATGCAGGCAATTTTCATCACAGACTGACTCACCCAACAATCCGAAGGACAAAGGAGTCCACCATGGTTCACACATCTCTAGTCAGCGCGCTGACGGATAACGACGCATTCGCGCGCCACCAGGCGTCCAACATGCGCGCGGAGGTCATCAAGGACCTCGAACAGAAAATCGCCGCTTCCGGCGTCGAGTTCATCTATTACATGCTCCCGACAATCGGGGCAAAAGTTGTCGCCAAGATGGTTCCCGCCCGTCACCTCAAGCGAAACCTCGAAAAGGGAATCGCCCTGCACCGGACCGCGGTGGCTGACCTTCAGTCCGACCGTGCGGGCAACCTCATCGGCGGCGGAATCGGCGCGCGCG
>CANGCU010000006.1 GCA_947452355.1 Microbacteriaceae bacterium
CAACGCGGCTGACTGTAGGGGTGCGTTGTTAAGTGAGGCGGTAACGCCGTTTGCAGGTGTCATAGGCCGTCGTTTCGCTGGAACCATTGGTCTGGGGCGGCGTGGCGGTGATATTGCCGAGTCCGTGACAGAGGCAAGTTTGTCAGCATATTCAGCACAGACCACCTCTCGAGATTGGTCCTGCTTTGCAACAAGATGGTGAGAGCGTCTTCATTCCTGAGGGTTTTCGATACCCAACCGCCTATGCATTACATATGCGATCCCAATCATTGATGCTGCCGAGCTTTTTATTAGAAATGCTGATTTGGGTCGCGAACGGCGTTGTTGATCCAGATTTTCGTTGGCTCCTGGATTTTACGATGGTAGTGGGTTTCGCTGGCCTTTTCTTCGGGTGGTGGCTTGCGCGCAAAGGGAACGAAGAATTTTATTTCGAATTGAGACACGGGTACTCCACAGCCGGCCTACTGAGCTATTTCACTCCGCCGAAAAAATTCTCGTCTCGAATTGCGCTCGTCAATCCATTCAGTGGCCACGTTGTTTGTGCATATGATCATTTGGATTATGCCGTGGATCAGGTGAATCGGGATTGGTTCGCAGATTCGCTGGTTCGAGAGTGCGAACGCTGGGAATCAAATCACAAATTGCCGAACGCGCTGATTCAAATCCCTGGGTACGCGCTCGGCGCTATTGAGTCGATTTCCTATAACCTTTGGGCGAGATTATTGGGCCGGGTCCTTTGGGACATAGAGCCTTTATCACAAATTCGCGGGGCTACCCTAGAAAAAGAATCGTTGCTTTTGAACAAGTTACCTGTGCAAGTTTCCTCTAGTCGGATTGAGAAAGTTCGTCACGTCAAGTTTGATCATTTTGCGCGCGCCTGGACAACGAAGCGATTCCAAACATCCGACTTTTAGCGAGGAATCACACCCCGGAGAACAACCTCAATGAACGGCTTAAGCAGTGACATCGTTCGCGGGCTCTAGCCCAACATCGCCTTGTCCATGAGCGCGAAAAGCGCGCTCTTCATCTCACCGCGGTTCGTCACGGGGTAGGGCCAGTTGATGGGCACCTGGCGGGTGACCCCGTCTTTGGCGATTGAGAACAGCCCGTGGGCTTCGGTTATGTCGACGAGAGTCACGTCGGATTCCAGCTCTGCTCCGGCGAGCTTTTCCGCAATGAATCGCATGTGGTCGGCCATCGACTGGTCGTTCATGTAGTCGCAAACGCCGCGGACATCGCTTGGATCAAGAGCCATGATTGCAATTCCTCCGGTCACACGGCACGAAGGGCGACACCGATGGCGTCCGCGAACGCGAGAACGTCGGATTCCTTCGTGTCGAACGCGGTCATCCAGCGCACCTCGTTCGCGGCTTCGTCCCAGTCGTAAAAGTGGAAGGTTTCGCGCAGCGACTCAATCGCGGGACGTGGCAGGCTCGCGAACACCGCGTTCGCCTCGGCGGGGTGGGTGAACGTGAGCCCCGGTGCGGTTCCGTCCGCGATCATCGCGTCGAGCGTCGAGCGCAACAGCGCCGCCATCGAATTGGCGTGACGAGCGGCGTTCATTCCGAGGTCATCCGTGAGCAGCGCCAGATACTGCGCCGAGACGAACCGCAACTTGCTGCCGAGTTGTCCGATCGACTTGCGCAAATACAACATTCCGGGGGCGACCTCGGGGTTGATGACAACAACGGCCTCGGCCCCCATCGCACCGATCTTGGTTGCACCGAAACTCACGATGTCGACACCACAGTCGACGGTCATCTCGCGGAAGGTCACATCGAGCGCCGCTGCGGCGTTCCACAATCGAGCGCCGTCCATGTGGACGACCATTCCTTTCGCGTGCGCGAAATCAACGAGCGCTCGAATCTCGGCGAGTGAATAGACCCCGCCCAGCTCGGTCGTTTGGGTGATGGACAGAACCAGCGGCTGGGCGCGGTGTTCGAACCCGTACCCCCACGCCTCTGTCGCGACGAGTTCGGGGGTGAGTTTGGCGTGCGGGGCTTTGACGGGGTACAACTTGAGCCCCGTGATGCGTTCGGGCGCCCCACCCTCATCGGTGTGAATGTGTGCGTCCGCCGAACAGATGACAGCACCCCAACGAGGCATCGACGCGGTGAGAGCGAGGACGTTGGCGCCCGTTCCGTTGAACACGGGAAAGACCTCGGCGTTCGGCCCGAAGTGTTCGGTGATGACCGCACCGAGTTGCGCGGTGTACGGGTCATCGCCGTACGCGCTGACGTGTCCGTCATTGGCGGCCGACAGGGCGTCGAGGATCTGCGGGTGGACGCCGGCGTAGTTGTCACTGGCGAAGGCGATGCGGTTCGGGTCGTGGAGAGTCACGTGTCTATTCTGCCGTTCGATTGTCACCAAAACATCGGACGGTCGTCATCCTCGTCGGTTCCACCGGTCTCGACCACGACGGGCACGTGGTCGCTCGGTTGTTCGCCCTTTCGTTGGTCGCGGTCGATGAAGGCGTCGGTGACGTTCGCGGCGAACGCGGGCGACCCCAAGATGAAGTCGATGCGAAGCCCCTCGTTTCGGGGAAACGACAGGTTCTTGTAGTCCCAATACGTGTACCCCTCGGGCACGCGCGGTCGAACGCAGTCGGTCAGGTTCATCGCCTCGAACTTCGCGAACGATTCCCGTTCGATGGGCGAAATGTGGGTCGAGAGCCCCGGAATCATTCGTGGGTCACCGCAGTCATCGTCGAACGGTGCAATGTTGAAGTCCCCCATGATGGCGAGTTGGTCGAAGGTCGACATTTCCGCCGAAGTTGACGTGCGAAGCGCCTCGAGCCATCGCAACTTGTAATCGAAGTGCGGGTCGTCGAGCGACCGACCGTTGGGCACGTACAGGCTCCACAGCCGAACGCCCTCGACCGTGATGCCAATCGCGCGAGCCTCGAGCGGCGGGTCGTCGCCCTCGTGGTCTTTGGCGAAACCGGGCATCCCATCGAACCCGATTGTGATGTCCTCCATCGGCAGTCGGGAAATGAACGCGACGCCGTTCCACTGGGACAAACCATGACACGCGATCTCGTAGCCAGCGGCTTCAATCGCCTCGCGTGGGAACTGGTCGTCCCGACATTTTGTCTCTTGCAGGGCGAGGACATCAATGTCGCTGCTTCCCAACCACTCGACGACACGGTCGACTCGGGTTCGAATCGAGTTGATGTTCCAGGTCGCAATGCGCACGAGAGCGAGTTTAGGCGTTCGGTAGGCTGTGGGAATGACCGACGACCGCGACCGACTCGCGTCGCTCATCCGCGACAATGCCCTGTTCTTCGGCGATTTCACGCTGACAAGCGGAAAAAAGGCGACGTATTACATCGATCTTCGAAAAGTGAGCCTCGACCACCGTGTTGCGCCGCTGATCGGTGATGTCATGGTCGACCTCATCGCGGATATCCCCGACATCGCTGCCGTCGGGGGACTGACCATGGGTGCCGACCCGATCGCTTCGGCCGTCCTGCATCGTGGTGTTCTCAAGGGCAAAAATTACGACGCGTTCGTCGTTCGCAAGGAACCCAAGGACCACGGCCGCGGCAAGCAGGTGGAAGGCCCCGACCTCGAGGGCAAGCGCGTGGTTGTGCTCGAGGACACGTCGACGACGGGGGGTTCGCCGCTCGCGGCTGCCGCTGCACTGGAAAAGGTCGGTGCGATTGTGGTTGCCGTCGCTGTCGTCGTCGACCGCAACACGGGTGCGAAGGAAATCATCGAGGCCGCGGGATACGAATACCGCGCGGCAATTTCGCTGACCGATTTGGGGTTGGAATCATGACGGACAACGACAACGAGAAAGACGAGTCTCGCGACGACGTCGACTGGCTCAAGGACGCGTTTGATCGCGCGATTCAGGGCGACAACGGAACGGTTCCCGACGCCGTGCGGCCGGCCGCGAGCCCGTTTACGGCACCGACGCCCGTCCAACCACCAACCCCGGTCGAGCCGACCGCGCCAGCAGAGATGCCGTCGCACCGCCACGACCTCGACCTTGATTTTGAAACCGACAACATGCCGCCCGTCACGTCGTTTGAGCCGGTTGTTCCACTTGAAAATCCACTGCCCGCGGTCGCGACCGATTACCCGCCGACGGAAGCGATCGATACGGTCGACCTCCCGGTCATCGCCGCGCCCGAAGAAGTGCCACCCGCCGTGTCGAACCAAACCTTGACCGACGAAACCGCGGGAATCGATCGTCTCGACGCGTTATTCACCGCGGCCGACGCCACACCCGATACCCCGGCGGCCGCTGCAACGGTGTCCGGAGCAACGAAATCGGGCATTTTCGGAAAATCCGCGCCCCGCACACCACGTGAACCGCGCGAACCACGCAACCGAGCCTCTAACCCACTAGACCAGGCACGATTGCGCCAGCGATTGGTCCTCGTTGTCGGCGTCATAGTGATTGCCATCGCATCAATCGGCGCGTTCCTCGGGGGCGCAATTGTTGCCTCTCCCGCGGCAATTCCGACGGCCGAACCGACAGATACCCCGAGCGCACCAACTGCTCTGCAGCCACCCGGCGAATACGGCTTTGCGGAACTTTTTGGCGGGGAGTGCATCGACCCCTTTGACACGGCGTGGGCCTCGACCTTCACCGTGGTTGACTGCGCCACCCCCCACGCCGCACAGTTGGTGTACGCGGGAGACCTAGCGGTCGACGAGGCGTATCCTTCCTATCCCGGCGACACTCACGTGGGAAATGCAGCGATGGCCGGTTGCTCGGAACAAGGCGTCCTCGATCTGGCAAAAGCAAAGACGTATCGCAATCTGCTCATGTCGGCTTCCTACCCCGTGACCTCTGAAGCGTGGGATTCCGGCGACACCCGGTACTACTGTTTTGCGAACCTCTCGAGCGGTGAACCACTGACGGGAAGTATCGCCGGAGACGGCGTCACGCCGGGCGTGGAGCCAACTCCGGAACCAACAGCGAGTGACTAACTCCCAGCCGTGATTCCATCACCGCGATGGCGTCATCGGATTGGTCAACGAGAACGACATTTCTACCGAGTGTGGCCGCGGCTTCTCCGGTCGTTCCACTGCCGGCAAAAACATCGAGAACCCAATCGCCGGGGCGACTCGACGCCGCGATGATTCGCCGCAGGATTCCCAGCGGTTTCTGTGTCGCGTAACCCGTCTTTTCCTTCCCCGTCGGGGACACGATCGTGTGCCACCACACGTCCGTCGGAAGCTTCCCGCGCGCGACTTTTTCCGCGGTCACCAAACCCGGTGCCATGTAAGGCTCCCGGTCGACTTCCGACGAATCGAAAAAGTAAGTCGCGGGGTTTTTGACGTACACCAGAATCGTGTCGTGCTTCGTCGGCCACTTCTTGGTTGATTTCGCGCCGTAGTCGTAGGCCCAAATGATCTCGTTGAGGAACGCGCTTCGCCCGAACAGTGCGTCCAACGCTACTTTCGCGTAGTGGACCTCGCGATAGTCGAGGTGCAGGTACAACGTTCCCGAATCCGCGAGTACGCGATGTGCCTCGATAAGTCGGGGTTCCAAGAACTCCCAGTAGTCCTCGAATTCGTCGTCGTACCCGTACAAGGCGCCCTTGACGGTTTCGTAGGACGCACCCCCGAAGCCGGTTCGCGCGCCACCCTCGGTGCGAACCGTTTTCATCGACCGACGCTCTTGGCGCCGACCCGTGTTGAACGGGGGGTCGAGGTAGATGACCTGGAATACGCCATCCGGCAGCGTCCTTAACACCTCGAGGTTGTCGCCCTGCACGATGTGGGTCTCGGTCATTCCCCTAAGTTAACAGAGTGACGGAAAAGGAACGTGATTCGGCGACACCGGAACTCACGACTTACGGCGTTGGACCGTGGATCGGCGATCGACCGACCGATCCGCGATACGACCCCGAGCTCCTCGAACACGGCGACACCCGCAACGTCATCGACTCGTACCGCTACTGGACGATGGAGGCGATTGTCGCCGACCTCGATTCCAAACGTCATCGTTTTCACGTCGCGATCGAGAACTGGCAACACGACCTCAACATCGGGTCAATCGTAAGAACGGCCAACGCGTTTCTCGCAAACACGGTTCACATCATCGGTCGACGGCGATGGAACAAGCGTGGCGCGATGGTCACGGACCGGTATCAGCACGTTCTGCACCATCCGACGATCGACGACTTTCTCGAGTGGGCACGCGCGCACGACCTGGTGGTCGTCGGGGTCGACAACGTCGCCAATTCGGTGTCGATCGACGCCACATCGCTTCCGGAGTCCTGCGTGTTGTTGTTCGGGCAAGAAGGGCCAGGACTGTCGCCCGAAGCAATCGCCGCGAGCGACCTCGTCGTTGAAATCGAACAGTTCGGTTCAACGCGGTCTCTCAATGCGTCGGCCGCCGCGGCAATCGTCATGCACGCGTGGGTTCGGGAGCACGTCACAGCCAAACGGTAGACTGAAAAAGTTCTCCAATCGAAGGATTCGACATGCCCGCATTAGTCATCGTTGGCGCCCAATGGGGTGACGAGGGCAAGGGCAAAGCAACGGACCTCATCGCGGGCCGTATCGACCACGTCGTCAAGTTCAACGGTGGGAACAATGCCGGCCACACCGTCGTCATCGGCGACGAAAAGTACGCGCTGCACCTCTTGCCGTCGGGAATCCTGACGGAAGGCGTCGTCCCCGTCATTGCGAACGGCGTCGTCATCGACCTCGAAGTCCTTTTCGAAGAAATCGACGCGCTCTCGAGCCGCGGAATCGACGTTTCCAAACTTCGCGTATCGGCAAACGCCCACGTCATCACGTCGTATCACCGCACTCTCGACAAAGTGACCGAGCGTTTCCTCGGCAAACGCCAGATTGGCACAACGGGCCGCGGAATCGGCCCCACCTACGCCGACAAGATCAACCGCGTCGGAATTCGAATTCAAGACATCTTTGACGAGGGCATCTTGCGTCAGAAGGTCGAAGGAGCCCTCGACCTGAAGAATCAACTTTTGGTGAAGATTTACAACCGACGCGCCGTCACCGTCGATGAAATCGTCGACGAACTCGTGTCGTATGCCGACCGACTTCGCCCGATGGTGTGCGACACGTCGTTGCTGTTACACGAGGCACTCGCGGACGGCAAGACCGTGCTGTTTGAGGGCGGGCAAGCGACCATGCTCGACGTCGACCACGGAACGTACCCGTTCGTTACGTCGTCTAGCTCGACCGCTGGTGGCGCATCAACCGGTTCCGGAATCGGCCCCAACCAGATCTCTCGCGTCATCGGAATCGTCAAGGCGTACACAACCCGTGTCGGATCGGGACCGTTCCCAACGGAACTCGACAACGATGAAGGAGAACGCCTGCGACAGGCCGGCGCCGAATTCGGCACGACGACTGGTCGCCCGCGTCGCTGTGGGTGGTACGACGCCCCGATCGCGCGCTATTCCGCCCGTATTAACGGAATCACCGACTTTGTGCTCACGAAGCTGGATGTCCTCACGGGACTCGCTGAAATCCCGGTGTGTGTTGCCTATGAAGTGGATGGCGTTCGCTTTGACGAGATGCCCGTGAACCAATCCGACTTTCATCACGCGACTCCGGTTTACGAGACGTTCCCCGGGTGGTCGGAAGACATCACGACCGCGCGAACGTTTGCCGACCTGCCTGCGAACGCACAAGCCTACGTTCGCGCCATCGAGTCGATGTCTGGTGCACGGTTCTCGGCAATCGGTGTTGGGCCGGCTCGCGACGAAATCATCGCGATCCACGACCTCATCGATTAGAACATCCAAGGTTTGTCCAAGGTTTGGCTAAACCCCGACCGTCTGCCTAACCACCGATTTACACTGGGAACATCGAACAGAAAAGGTTTCCCATGGCACGTCGTCGGACATTCGCAGTTGTGGCAATCGCCACCGTTGCGCTGTCGGCGCTCGCCGGGTGTGCGGCCGCTGTGCCGACCGAGTCCATCAGCGTTCTCGCCGGGAACGAGATTTTGACCGCCGATCTTGGCCCCGATGTGTCGGCGCGAGGCGTTGTTCTCGCAGCTGTTCTCCTGGTCGCAGGAGACGTTGACAAGGCCGTGAAGAACGGTGTCGTGACGGAATCGGAAGTTCTCGAGGCGCGCCAAGCCATCGCCGACGGCACCCTTGATATTTGGCGACAACGCGTCGAATCAGACGGAGCCACACCGTGATCCGCCGCTCGGTCGCCCTCACCGCCGCGGTCATCGGTGCCGTTGTGTTCACGGGATCAACCCCGGCGCAAGCCGCGGATCAGAACGCGGTGAAACGCGCCATCGTGACAACCGTGCTTAACAATCTTGGCGTTGCACCCACGGACGCACTCATCGCTGAGCTCGTTCGCGACATTCCCATCGAGGTGTTGAGCCCGACTCTCGTCACGCAGGTCGGAAACTCGCTCGACAGTTCGAGTGACCCGACTCTTGTCATCAGTCAGACCGTTGACAGCAATGGTGACGGAATCCCCGACGTCGATGCCGCGATGAATCAGGAAAGCGAGAGCTCAACCGAGGACGATTCGGGCGAGGATTCCTCGACAGGTGACTCCTCGTCGGCCGGGTCCGGCGCCACTAACAAACCGCAACACAATTCGGGAAGCAGTGGCGACAATTCCACCGACCAGACGGATGATTCTGGTGGTAACTCTGGCGGTGATTCCAACGGTGACTCGGGCGACGATTCTGATGAAGGCTCCGAAGGATCGTCCGGCGACGACGAGGACAACTAAAGCTCCCCAGGGGTGGGGTGACACGCGCCCGACTGCATCCACTGCAGTCGGGCGCGATGCTTTGTAGGCTGAACCCATGGATGAGGAAACAGCCGACGAACTGCGCGATTTGCGCCAGAGCATCGACAATGTCGACGCCGCGCTCATTCACATCCTCGCGGAACGTTTCCGGTTCACCCAGAAAGTTGGGCGCTTAAAGGCGCGAGCGGGACTTCCGCTGTCGGATAAGTCACGCGAATCCGAGCAGATTGAACGTCTCACGGCACTCGCACACGAGGCTCATCTTGACCCCGTTTTCGCCGAGAAGTTTCTCAACTTCATCGTCGCAGAAGTCATTCGTCACCACGAGAAAATCGCGAACGAATCTGACCGCTGACCGCAGGTTTAACGCGAAATTGTCGGCAGGTTCGCGTACAACTTGTGCGCCGTCTCGAGGCACTGGTCAATCATGCGCTGTTGGCGTTTCACGGTGACGTATTTCGGTCCGACCCACGCCGGGACAAACGAACCGTCCGGCCCCTTTTCGCGAAGCATCCAGGCAAAAACGCATTCATCGGCACCCGTGACAAACAACTGCCACTGGACTTGGCGCTTGTAATAGATCGGCACCCAGTCGTAGGAACCCCAGTCGCGCCCCGTCGTTTTGACCTCGACGATGGTGCTGTGATCGGGGGACAATCCATCCGGCGTCGCCATCATCCAGTCCGCTTCGGTCGACGCGATGAGCCAATCGTTGCCCGCGATGTCGAAACGTTCCGCCAACTTATCGATGATGTTTGATTCTTGGTCACGCCCGAACGCCATGAACGCGTTGTCGGCGATCGGGGTCGGGTCCATCATTTGACCGACGACCTCGGAAAAGCCCTTGTCATCATGGGCTTTACCCACCATCGTCGCCGTCACGCCCGTTGCGCGCACCCGCAGCCACTCGTCGCGGTCGGCGCTCTGTACTAAAAATCTGGATTGGTCAATCATGTCGATCCTCCGTTGGAGTTAAGGCTAACGCGGAGCACCGTCGCGAGTGCATCACACACAGGGTTATGCCCCGACGACCGCCCCAAAGTGCGCGGGCAGCGTTGCGCGATGGACCGAACGCAATTGGTCGATGGCAATCGAGAATTGCCCTTGAACCTCGAGTTCACCGGACCGCTTATCGGTCACGCCAACACGCAGTACGGGAACGTTTCGGCCATCGCAAAGACCTCGGAACTTGACATCGTCTTCCCGAGCTACGGACACGAGCGCACGCGCCTGCGTTTCAGAGAACAGTGCGGCCGTGGCATCGACACCGTCACGGGCGACGATTTCGTCAATCCAGACGCGGGCACCGACTCCAAATCGCAGAACGCCATCGGCAACGGCACGAAGGAATCCGCCCGTACCCAGATCGACAGCGCACGTGACAATTCCCTCGTGTGCGGCCGCGCCGAGAAGACCGGCGAGGTCCTTTTCGGCGGTGAAGTCAACGTGCGGTGGAATGCCACCGAGGTGGTCGTGGACAGCCCCGGCCCAGGCGGAACCGCCCAGTTCGTCGGCCGTGACACCCAAGAGGTAGAGGTTTTCACCCTCGTCTTGCCAACCGGACGGCAGACGTCGGGCGACATTGTCGATTGAGCCCATTACAGCCACGACGGGCGTCGGGTGGATGGGGACATCGCCGGTCTGGTTGTAGAACGACACGTTGCCGCCGGTGACGGGAATTCCCAGTTCGAGACAGCCGTCCGCGAGCCCTTCGACCGCCCGCGCGAACTGCCACATGACCTCGGGGTTTTCGGGTGACCCGAAATTGAGGCAGTCGCTGACGGCGAGTGGTGTCGCACCACTGGAGGCGACGTTGCGATACGACTCGACGAGTGCCAGTTGCGCGCCCACATACGGGTCGAGCTGGCAGTAGCGGCCGTTTGCGTCGGTGGACAGAGCTACCCCGAGCCCGCTGACTTCGTCGATGCGGATCATTCCAGCGCCGTCGGGGGTGTGCAGCGCGGTATTGCCGCCGACGTAATAGTCGTACTGGTTCGTGATCCAATCGGTGTCGGCTTCATTCGGTGATCCGAGAATCGCAAGGAATTGTTTCTTTAGCTCGTCACCGTCTGTCGCACGCGCCAACGTCGTCGGCGAATCCGCTTGCAATGCGTCGAGCCACGCGGGGTATTCCATCGGACGGTTGTAGACGGGTCCATCAATCGCGACCGTGCGCGGGTCGACGTCGACAATTGTCTGACCCTTCCACTCGATGACGAGCCGACCGGAATCGGTGACCTCACCCAGCACGCTTGCTTCGACGTCCCACTTTGTCGTCACCGCGAGGAACGCGTCCAGTTTGTCTGGGCGAACAATTGCCATCATGCGTTCCTGGCTTTCGGACATGAGAATCTCTTCGGCCGTCAGAGTCGGGTCGCGCAGCAAGACGTTGTCGAGGGTGACATGCATGCCGCCGTCACCGTTCGCCGCGAGTTCGCTCGTGGCGCAGGAAATTCCGGCGGCACCGAGGTCTTGGATGCCCTCCACACAATCGCCCGCGAATAGTCCCAAACAGCACTCGATCAGAACCTTCTCGGCGAACGGATCGCCCACCTGCACGGCTGGCCGTTTCGTTGGGCCGCCCTCGGCAAACGTATCCGACGCGAGGATCGAGGCACCGCCGATGCCGTCACCACCGGTCCGTGCGCCGAACAGGACGACCAGGTTGCCAACTCCCTTCGCGTTCGCGAGGTGCAGGTCTTCGTGGCGAAGCGCGCCAACCGCTAACGCGTTGACGAGAGGGTTTGCCTGATACACCGGGTCGAACCAGGTCTCGCCGCCGATGTTGGGCAGCCCGAGGCAGTTGCCGTAGAACGAGATGCCGCTGACGACTCCGTTCACAACCCGGTTGGTGTCGGGGTGGTCGATTGCGCCGAAGCGCAGGGCGTCCATCACGGCAACCGGGCGAGCGCCCATCGAGATGATGTCGCGAACGATTCCACCAACACCCGTCGCCGCGCCCTGGAACGGCTCGATGTAGGACGGGTGGTTGTGGCTCTCAATCTTGAACGTGACCGCCCAGCCCTCCCCGATGTCGACGACACCGGCGTTCTCGCCCATTCCGACCATGAGGTTCTTGGTCATCGCCTCGGTGACCTTGTGCCCGAACTGGCGAAGGTGTACTTTCGACGACTTATACGAACAGTGTTCAGACCACATCACGGAATACATCGCGAGTTCGCCGCTCGTGGGGCGCCGACCAAGAATGTCGCGAATCCGTTGGTATTCATCCGGCTTGAGCCCCAACAAATGAAAAGGCTGGTCCTTCTCGGGGGTCGCGGCAGCGTTCTCGACGGTGTCGGGAATCAGATCAGTCACAGGGTCTCCTGGTTACGAAAGTACGGTGGCGGCGAGGACCGACTGGAACATGGCGAGCCCGTCCGTCCCGGACGACATCGCGGCGGGGGTGTCAGGGCCGAATCCCGGTTCGACGGCGTGTTCGGGGTGTGGCATGAGTCCGACGACGTTTCCACGAGCATTGCGTAACCCCGCGATGTCATTGAGAGACCCGTTCGGATTCACCTCGAGGTAACGGAACGCGACGAGGCCGTCGCCCTCCAACTGCTTAAGCGTCTCGTCGTCCGCGATGAAACCGCCCTCGCCGTTCTTCAGCGGGATGGTGATCTCTTGGCCCTGGGTGTAGCCACTCGTCCACGGGGTGTCGATGTTGTCGACACGCAGTTTCTGGTCGCGACGAATGAAGCTTCCGTGATCGTTGCGAATGAGCCCGCCGGCGAGAAGGTGAGCCTCGACGAGGATCTGGAAACCGTTGCAAATTCCGAGGACGGGCATTCCCTTGTTCGCCGCATCGACGACTTCGCTCATGATGGGGGAATGAGCGGCGATCGCGCCACAGCGCAGATAATCGCCGTACGAAAACCCGCCCGGCAGGACGATCGCGTCGACCCCGTGAAGGTCGTGGTCGCCGTGCCAGAGTGATACGGCGTCGCCACCCGCGAGCGTGATGGCGCGAAGTGCGTCTCGGTCGTCCAGCGACCCCGGGAACGTGATGACGCCGACGCGCACGTCAGTCCGCCACGCGAATCGAGATGACGTCTTCGATCACGTCGTTCGACAAGACATCTTTCGAAACCTCGGCGATGTGCTCGAGTAGTTTCGGTGTGACCTCGCCACTGATGGTGATTTCAAAGCGCTTACCGATGCGAACGTCGGTTATTTCACCGTCTCCGAAACGCTGCAGAGCACGGGCCGTTGCCTTACCGGCGGGGTCAAGCAGAACTTCTTTCGGCATTACCTCGACGATGACTTTCGGCACTCTCACTCCTCGATTGGCTGGCGAATTCTGCCTTCAGTCTATTCGGGCGATGGTGCCGCCGCCGCGAGCCGGATGACGTTACCCCACGGGTCGTCGACGTCAACCGTCGAGCCCGTGTCCCGTAAATGGTGGCCGTTCATTCGAAGGCGTTCGAGTGTGGCCCCGAGGTCATCCGCCGTTGGCAGGTCGATTTCGAGGACACCGAGGCCCAGTGCGGGCTGTCGCACTCCCGCACCGCGGCTACGCCAAATGTTCATTGCCATGTGGTGGTGGTACCCGCCGGCAGAGACAAACACTGCGGCTTTGTTCCACTCAAACGTTTGGTCGAACCCGAGATGGTTCACATAAAACTCGTGCGCAGCAGGAACATTTCCGACGGAAAGGTGGACGTGTCCGACCTGGACGTTGCCCGTTCCGTGTCCCGCCATCGACGCCTCGGTCACGTGCTGCTGGATGAACTGGTTCGGGTCAAGGTACAGCGTGTCCATCTGGATTTCGCCGTCGCTCACGCGCCACGCGTCGCGCGGGCGGTCCCAATAGAGTTCGACGCCGTTGCCTTCTGGGTCGTCGAAATAGAACGCTTCGCTGACGAGGTGATCGGAACTTCCGGTGAACGAACCGGGAAACACTTGTGCGACGTTCACGACACTCGCGGCGAGGACGGCCCTGTCATCGAACAGGATTGCCGTGTGAAACAGTCCCGCCTCGGACGGTCCGGCGTGTTTGAGTGAGGGTGAATGGCGCAGGTTCATCAGCACGGTGCTGCCTCGCCCCAGCGAACGAAGTCCGCCCGGTTGCTCGGCGACGACGCTGAGCCCGACCCCGTCGGTGTAAAACCGAGTGACGAGTTCGAGGTCGGCAACATCGAGAGTGACGGCGCCCATGCGGGTCTTCGCGGCAATCGAGGTCATACGAGTCAGATGTTCCCGAATTGCGGGTTTATTCCGTCAAACGAGAAATGAGTTCCCGGTATCGATCCGCCGTTTGCGTAACAATTGCATCGGGCAGAACGGGTGGCGTCCCGGTCTTGTCCCAGTTCGCCGATAACCAATCGCGCACGATTTGCTTGTCGAAGGAATCGAGCCGGTTCGGCCCGCCCGCTGCGTAGGTGGCGGCATCCCAGTAACGACTGGAATCCGAGGTGAGAACCTCGTCGGACAACGTGAGTTCGCCCGTCTCGCGATTGCGACCGAATTCGAACTTGGTGTCCGCGAGGATGAGTCCTCGTGACTCGGCGATTGCGCTCGCTCGGCGGAAAATCGCGAGGCTTGTGTCGCGCAATTCGCGCGCGGTGTCCGCGCCGACCAACTCAACGGTCTGCTCGAACGAAATGTTCTCGTCGTGTTCGCCCAGCGGCGCTTTGTACGCGGGGGTGAAGAGTGGTTCGGGAAGTCGATCGCCGTTCGCCAGACCGGTGGGTAGCGCGATGCCGCACACAGTTCCCGATTCCTGATATTCGATCCAGCCGCTCCCGGCGAGGTATCCGCGAACGACGCACTCGACGGGGAGCATGTTCAGCGTGCGAACCACCATCGCCCGGTCGGCCACAACGGCTGGTGCGTCCGTCGGCAGCAGGTGATTGAGGAATTCCGCCAACTGCTCGAACCACCAGCGGGACAACGCGGTGAGTAGCGCACCCTTGCCCGGGATACCGGGTTCGAGAACGTGGTCGAACGCCGACACCCGATCGCTGGCGACGAGCAGCATCGACGGGGAGGAATCGAGATCGGATTCGGTGTCGGGGATGTACAGGTCGCGCACTTTTCCGGAATAGACGTGACGCCACCCCGGAATGATCATCGGGCGACTCGTTCGGCGATGTCCGTTCGGAAGTGCGAGCCCTCCAACGTGATGCGATCGAGCGCCAAGTACACGCGCCTGCGCGCATCGACGAAGTCGGCTCCGCGTGCGATGACCGTCAGGACACGTCCGCCGGTCGAGACGAAGCCCTCGCTGTCGCCGTCTCGTGCGGTCGCGGCGTGGGCAATCGAGATGCCGGGGACCGCGAGTGCGTCTGCCAATCCGAGAATTGGCCGTCCCGTAACAGGAGATTCGGGGTAACCCTCACTCGCAAGAACGACCGTCACGGCAACGTCGTCCGAAAAGACCGGTTCAGCGACGGATGCCAGTCGACCCGTCGCCGTCGCCAACAGCAACTCTGCGAGAGACGATTCGAGGCGCTCGAGGACGACCTGGGTCTCTGGGTCACCGAAACGTGCGTTGAACTCGATCACGCGAACGCCAATCGGTGTCACGATTAGTCCGCAGTACAACAGCCCAACGAACGGAATGCCACGGCGCGACATCTCGCGAATCGTCGGCTGTGCGACGGTCTCGATGACCTCATCGACGAATCCCTCTGGCAACCACGGCAGTGGTGAATATGCACCCATACCGCCAGTGTTCGGACCCTCGTCGTTGTCGAACACTCGCTTGTAGTCCTGGGCGGGGGACAACGGAACGACGGCGTCACCGTCGGACAACACGAAGAGCGAGACCTCCTGGCCGTCGAGGAACTCCTCAATCAAGACGGCGCCCTGGTGAATGAAGAACGCGGCGTGGTCGTGGGCCGCCTTGCGGTCAGCGGTGACGAGGACACCCTTGCCCGCGGCGAGTCCGTCGGCCTTGACGACATAGGGCGCACCAAATTCGTCGAGAGCGGATTCGACGTCAGCCATCGTTGTCGCCGATACTGAACGACCCGTCGGCACGCGGGCGGCGTTCATGATTTCTTTCGCGAAGTCCTTCGAGCCCTCTAACTGCGCTGCGGCCTTGTCCGGTCCGAAGACGGGGATGCCCGCTTTTCGCAATTCATCAGCGACGCCGGCGACCAGGGGCGCTTCCGGACCGACAATAACGAGTTCGATGTTCTGTTCCGACGCGTACTCGGCAATCAATGCGCCGTCCGTCGTGTCGATCGACACCGTCTCGACCACGTCATGGATTCCGGCGTTTCCCGGGGCGACGACGATTTCGTGAGCGGTCGAGTCTCGTAACAGTGCGTTGACGATGGCGTGCTCTCTGGCACCGGACCCGATCACGAGTATCTTCACGTGAAAACCCTACCTTTGCCGCTGCTAGCGTGTTGGGCGTGCCCCTTCCCCGTATCGACGCCGAACGCGGCCGAGCCGCGATTGCGGAAGTTCGGGCAGGGTCTGGCGATCGGGACGCCACCGCAATCGCCGTGAGGTTTATCCTTCAGGAATTCGCACGCATCGCGCCGGGAAAATCCGTCGAAGTCCGCGTCCCGCCGCACGGTGCCGTTCAAATCGTCGAGGGGCTCGGCCATACGCGAGGAACTCCGCCGAACGTCATCGAACTCGATGCGACGACGCTCGTGGCGCTCGCCGTCGGTGATGAGTCCTGGGATGCCGCCGTTTCCCGCGGTGCCGTGCGCGCCTCCGGCACCCGTGCGACACTGGCCGAACTCGTGCCCCTCGTCGGACTGGGAGAATAGCCACATGACTAAAACCGACGTCACCATCCGCCGTGCTCCTCGAATCTGGTCATTCATGGTGACCGGCGCGTTCGTCGGAGTCATCGCTGCCGCGATCGTGACGGTGTCGTCTCCCATCGACCCCGCCGTTGGATTTTGGCCGACATTCGGATTTTTCGGAATCTTTGCGTTCGGGTTAGGGCTTGTGCTTGGCGGGCTCGTCGGTGTCGCAATCGACGCCCGAACGCGATCGACCCGCGGCGTTGCGGAAATCACGGAAACGAAGAATCGAGCAACGAAAGCTCGTAAGCCCAAGAATTAGGACGACTGGTTCTCTTCGACCCAGCGCAAGTATTCGGGAGTGACGGTGCCCGTCACGTACTCTCCGGTGAAACAGGACATATCGAGCGCGCTGACCTGACTTCCCTCGACAATCGCGCCGTACATGTCGTCGACCTCTTGATAAATGAGGTGGTCTGCACCGATTTCATTCGCAATTTCAGGAATCTTGCGACCAGCCGCAACCAGTTCGGCTCGGTTCGGCATGTTGATTCCGTAGACGTGGGGGAAACGCACGGGCGGGGCGGCGGACGTAAACGTCACCGAGTTCGCGCCGGCATTACGCGCCATGTCGACAATCTCGCGTGAGGTCGTCCCGCGCACAATCGAGTCATCGACAATCAGGACGTTCTTGCCCTTGAACTCGGACGGCATCGCATTGAGCTTCTGGCGGACGCCTTTAGTTCGCGCCTCTTGGCCCGGCATGATGAACGTTCGGCCGACGTAGCGGTTCTTGTAGAAGCCCTCGCGATATTCGATGCCGAGCTTTCGTGCGACTTGGAGTGCGGCTGGGCGTGACGAGTCCGGGATCGGCATGACGACGTCGATGTCGCCCGCGGGTGCCCATTTCGCGATGGTGTCGGCGAGGCGATCCCCAAGGCGAAGGCGCGCTTCGTAGACCGAAATACCGTTCATGACCGAGTCGGGACGCGCCAAATAAACGTATTCGAACGAACAGGGAATAAGCACCGGGTTCTTCGCGCACTGGCGTGACACCATGTCGCCGTCCTGAGAAATGAAGATGGCTTCGCCCGGTTCGACGTCGCGAACGATCTCGTAACCGCCGGCCTCGAGAACGAGCGATTCGCTCGCAACGACCCACTCAGCCCCGACGAGTCCGGCTTCGCGACGCCCCAGAATGAGCGGACGAATGCCGAACGGGTCGCGGAACGCGAGCAACCCGTGCCCGGCGATGAGCGCAATCGCCGCGTACGACCCCTCGACGCGTTCGTGCAGTCGCGCGACGGCGTCGAAGATGTTGTCGGGGGAGAACTTTTCGGCGGTCGTCGCAGCCTGCAGCTCGTGGGCAAGGACGTTGACGAGAAGCTCGGTGTCGGAATTGGTGTTGAGGTGGCGGCGGTCGTCGTCATTGAGTTCGCGCGTCAATTCGCGGGTGTTCGTCAGGTTGCCGTTATGAACGAGGATGATCCCGTAGGGCGCATTGACAAAGAATGGCTGCGCTTCCTCTTCCCGGTCGGCATTTCCGCGCGTCGCATATCGAACGTGACCGAGCCCGACGTTTCCCAAGAGACTGCGCATGTCGCGAGTGCGGAACGCCTCTCGAACCTGCCCCTTCGCCTTCGCCATGTGAAGTGTCTTGTCCTCGCACGTTGCGATCCCCGTCGAGTCCTGGCCGCGGTGTTGCAACAACGCGAGGGCGTCATACACCTGCTGATTGACGGCGGTAGACGAGACAATTCCGACGATGCCGCACATGACGAGGCGCACTCCTTCGGGTGAATGTCGGTGCCACTCGGCTCCGCGTTCATTCTCTCACATCGACCAGAGGGCAGGGTCGATAGAATTGCCCAATGACGGTGCCCAATTCGTATTCAGCGGCCGGTGTCGACACCGAAGCGGGCGACAGGGCCGTCGAGCTCATGAAAGCGGCCGTCGCCGCGACCCACGGACCCGACATCCTCGGTGGGGTGGGTGGATTCGCCGGACTCATGGACGTGTCGTTTCTCAAGGACTTCCGCCGCCCAATTCTCGCGACATCGACCGACGGCGTCGGCACGAAGGTCGCCATCGCGCAGGCCCTCGACGTCCACCACACGATCGGCCACGACCTCGTCGGGATGGTCGTCGACGACATCGTGGTCGTCGGTGCCAAGCCGCTATTCATGACGGACTATATCGCCTGCGGCAAGGTCGTCCCGGAACGCATCGCCGACATCGTGCGCGGAATCGCCGAGGCATGTGCGCTGACCGGCACCGCGCTGGTTGGAGGCGAGACCGCCGAGCACCCCGGCCTAATGGGGGAACACGACTATGACGTCGCGGGTGCGGCCGTCGGTGCCGTCGAAGCGGACGAAATGCTGGGAGCCGACAAGGTCGAGCCCGGCGATGTCGTTATCGCGATGGCATCGAGCGGACTTCACTCGAACGGCTACTCGCTCGTTC
>CANGCU010000007.1 GCA_947452355.1 Microbacteriaceae bacterium
GACCTCGCCCCGCGCGACATCATTTCGCGCTGCATGGTTCAGGAAGTCGCCGAAGGTCGAGGCGCTGGCCCGCACAAGGATTACGTGCTGCTCGACTGCACCCACCTCGGTGCCGAGGTCCTCGAGACCAAGCTCCCGGACATCACCGAGTTTGCGAGAACCTACCTGGGTGTCGACCCGGTGACCGAACCGGTTCCGGTTATGCCGACCGCTCACTATGCGATGGGCGGAATCCCGACGAACACTGACGCCGAGGTGCTGCTCGACAACACGACCGTCATCCCCGGACTCTATGCCGCGGGCGAATGCGCGTGCGTGTCCGTTCACGGCTCGAACCGACTCGGTACAAACTCGCTTCTCGACATCAATGTTTTCGGAAAGCGCGCTGGTCGCAATGCCGCCGCCTACGCCAACAAGGCGAAACGACCGGCATTGCCCAAGGGAACCGAATCGTTTGTCCTTGAGCTCGTCGAGCAGATGCGCACCGCTGACGGAACGGAAAGCGTCGCGACAATCCGCAAGGAACTTCAGCTCGAGATGGACCGTAACGCGCAAGTATTCCGCACCGAGGAATCGCTCAAGCACGCGCAGACCGTCATCGAAAACCTGCGCAAGCGATACGCAAAGATCGGCATCCACGACCGCGGACAGCGATTCAATACGGATCTTTTGGAAGCAATCGAACTCGGGTTCCTGCTCGATCTCGCCGAGGTTGTCGTCGTGTCGGCGCGCAACCGAAAGGAAAGCCGCGGTGGTCACATGCGCGACGACTTCCCTGACCGCAACGACAAGAAGTACATGGTGCACACGATGGCCTACAAGAAGGGCGAAAAAATCGCCCTCGACTGGAAGCCCGTCGTCATTACGAACTACCCACCAATGGAGAGGAAGTACTAATGTCCGAACTCGGCGTGGTGCAATCGTTCACCGTCACCTTCATCGTTCGTCGCTTCAACCCGGAAACTGATCAGGAACCGTACTGGCAGGATTTCGATGTCGAGATGTTCTCGACGGACCGAGTCCTGGACGGTCTCCACAAGATTAAGTGGGAACAAGACGGGTCGCTGTCGTTCCGTCGGTCGTGTGCCCACGGAATCTGCGGATCGGATGCCATGCGCATCAACGGGCGCAACCGACTCGCCTGCAAGACCCTGATCAAGGACCTCGACATCACGAAGCCGGTTTACGTCGAGGCCATCAAGGGATTGCCTCTTGAAAAAGACCTCATCGTTGACATGGAGCCGTTCTTCGCCGCCTACCGCGAGGTTCAGCCGTTCCTGCAGTCGTCATCCAAGCCAGAAAAAGAGAACCTCCAGTCGCCCGAACAGCGTGCGCGATTCGATGACACGACCAAGTGCATTCTGTGCGCTGCGTGCACGACGTCCTGCCCGGTGTTCTGGACCGACGGTCAGTACTTTGGGCCGGCCGCGATTGTTGCTGCGCACCGATTCATTTTCGACTCGCGCGATGAGGCCGCCCAGGTTCGCCTCGACATCTTGAACTCAAAAGAAGGCGTGTGGCGTTGTCGCACCACCTTCAACTGCACCGAAGCGTGCCCGCGTGGAATCGAAGTCACGAAGGCCATCGCCGAAGTGAAGCAAGCCACAATTACCGGCGTTCGCCACTAAATCGCGGTTCTCTCGACTCCACCACGAACTGGTGGAGATAACAACACGCGCGGACAATTTTTCTCTTGCATTCCAACACAAATGGGAGTAAACATAAACAAACAAACATTTGTTTGAGGATGGAATATGTACGCACCGGAGCGTCACCGCGCGATACTCGACACAGCTCGAGACGCCGGCCGAGTTGAGGTAAAGTCCCTCGCTCGCCAGTTTGACGTGACCCCTGAGACCATCCGTCGCGACCTCACGGCCCTGGAAAGCCGAGGCCTGTTGCTCCGTGCACACGGTGGCGCAATCCCGATCGAACGCAGCACCATCGAAGCCACGGTCGAAGAGCGTGAACAAGAGCACGTCGAAGAAAAGGACCGCATTGCGCGCCTTGCACTCGTTGAACTCACCGCGAACATGTCGATCATTCTCGATTCCGGTACGACCACCATCCGCCTGGCCCACATCTTGCCATCCGACCTCAATTTGACGGTCGTGACCAACTCGATTTCTGTCGCGGCGACCCTCGCGGGCAAGCCCGGGATCAATCTGCACGTGTTGGGCGGACATGTTCGGGAAAACACGCTCGCCGCGGTTGGCCCGTGGGCGTGGGATGCGCTGTCCGGCGTTTCTGTCGACATCGCGTTCATCGGAGCAAACGGTGTGACGGTCGATCGCGGACTAACCACACCGGACGTCGATGAGGCGCGCGTCAAGAGCGCGTTCGTCGAAAAGGGGCGCCGCGTAGTCGCGCTCGCCGACCACTCGAAGTTTGGTCGAGAAGACTTTGCCGTCATCACGCCACTGCACGAAGTCGATGCAATCATCACCGACACAGGTCTGGATGACGACATGTTGACCGCTATGACGGATCTTGGAATCGAGGTGAGGTTAGCGTGATCGTGACCGTGACCCCAAACCCTGCTATCGACGTGACGCTCACGGTTGACACTCTCGAAATCGGCGAAGTCAACCGAACGACGTCGAAACACCGTGACCCCGCGGGTAAGGGAATTAACGTGGCCCGCGCGCTGGCGAAAAACGGACATTCAACCATCGCCGTATTTCCCGCCGACCCAGTGAACGGTTCGTGGATTGTCCGAGCACTCGCCGAAGCCGGCGTTAACTCCTCGACCACGCCGATTATCGGAGAGGTTCGAAACAACATCACGATTGTTGACGGTTCCGGTAGGACGACGAAAATTAACGAGCCAGGGCCTGTTGTAACCCCGGCTGAAATCTCCGCACTGTCGGAAAAATTGGAGTGGCGCCTGGACGAGCACCCCAGGTGGCTCGTCGCAGCGGGGAGTTTACCCGTCGGGCTTGACGCGGACTTCCTCGTTGATTTAGGTCACCGCGCCACGGCAAAGGGCGTTCGCTTTGCCGTCGACACCTCGGGGCCAACACTTGCTCGAGTAAGCGCGTCGGGAGTTCCCGATCTCATCAAGCCCAATCTCGAAGAACTTGAAGAACTCACTGGGAAACCACTTCTTACCGTCGGTGATGTCGTCGATGCTGCTCGGGCGGTTCTCCCGCACGGCGAGGTCGTCGTGAGCCTCGGAGAAAACGGGGCAATTCTCGTCACCGACACGATTGTCCTCTGGGCTGGCCACTCGCCCGTTGTCGCTGATAGCACCGTGGGTGCGGGCGACTCGGCTCTCGCTGGGTATCTTTCGGTTACCTCCGATGAAGGATTCCCAACGATTCACCACGCAGCACTCGCGACCGCAGTTGCGTGGGGTACCGCTGCAGTCACGCTGCCGGCGACGACAGTCCCCGGTCCGGAAAACATCGACATCGCTCGAGTGACCGTGGTGGACAACCCCGAACGTGAAACCACAATCAAGGAGCTCAGCGCATGACCGTCCCCGTGACTACACCACGCCTCGTCGTCATTAATTCGACCGCAACGACGAAAGATGAGGTGATCCGCGAACTCGCCGAACGCCTCGTGAGTGAGGGTCGAGTGACCGACATCGACGCCTATCTTGCGGACGTCGCGAAGCGTGAAGAAGTAATGGCGACAGGAATCCAGGGGGGAATTGGGATTCCTCACGCGCGAAGTGCCTGCGTCACCGCGCCATCTGTCGCCGTCGCAACCAGTGAAAACGGTGTGCCCTTTGGCGCTCCGGATGGGCCCGCACACCTCATTTTCTTGATTGCTGCACCCATGGGTGCAGACGACAGCCACCTACAGATTCTCGCCGCCATCGCCCGACGGGTCATGCGCGACGAGTTCCGCGATGCGCTTCGCACCGCAACCGACCCGGCGGTCATCGCCGACACCATGACGAAAGAGGTCCAGCAGTGAAAATCGTTTGTGTAACGTCCTGCATCACGGGAATCGCCCACACCTACATGGCCGCGGAAGCACTCGAACAGGCCGGCAAGAAACTCGGCCACGAAGTTCTGGTGGAAACCCAGGGATCCGCTGGTTCGAACCCGTTCAAGCAAGAACTAATTGACTCGGCCGACGGCGTGATCTTCGCTGTCGACCTCGAGGTCAAAGACCGCGATCGATTCGCCGGGAAGCCCTACCTTCAGGTCGGCGTCGCCAAGGCGATCAACGGGTCAGTGGACCTCGTCGAGCAACTCATTGCTCAAATCAACGACGGCTCGGCCGCAAAGGTTGGTGAGGCAGCACCGGCGAAACCCGCCCCCGCTGCCAAAGCCGATGGTGCACCCAAAAAGAAAGGCTTCTTCGGAAACCTATTCGGCGGGGGTCACTAACACAAAGCTTGTTCCGCACCTGCGGTTCAAGGACCAACAACTAGCAATGGAGCTATAGGAGGCCCAAATTGACTAGCACCTCAACAGGAAACCGCGTGCGCCAGTGGCTCATGACCGGTGTTTCCTACATGATTCCGTTCGTTGCCGCGGGTGGAATCCTCATTGCCCTCGGATTCTTGCTCGGCGCCGCCGCTGCAGGTACCGACGGCATCCACGCATATGACGCCGAGAAGATGGGTGTTGCCACAGATGCAAACGGCAGCCTCATCATCAACCCCCTTTCGATCGGCAACTGGGCGTTCCTGATCTTCTGGTTGGGTAAAGCCGCATTTGCGTTCTTCGTTCCCGTACTCGCTGGATACATCGGATACGCGATTGCTGACCGTCCGGGTATTGCGCCCGGATTCGTCGCAGGTGCGCTCGCAACCGGCATCGACGGAAACCCCCTCGGAACGGGCACCGGATTCCTCGGCGCCATCCTCGGTGGTTTGGTCGCCGGTCTCGTTGCCCTGTGGATCAGCCGTTGGCCGGTTCCGAACTGGGTGAAGCCCCTCATGCCTGTCGTCGTCATCCCGCTTCTTGCGTCGATTGTCGCCGGTATCGCAATGGTCTTCGTCTTCAAGGGACCGATTGGCGCGCTCATGGCGGGCCTCAACGCGTGGCTCACGGGAATCGGAACGACTCAGCTCGTTCTCCTCGGAATCGTCATCGGCCTCATGATGGCCTTCGACATGGGTGGACCCGTCAACAAGGTTGCGTACACCTTCGGTGTCACGGGCCTCACCGCTGCTGGCGCAGCGGCGTCGGATCCTCGTTTCGTCGTCATGGCAATCGTTATGGCCGCCGGAATGACCCCGCCCCTCGGTATGGCTCTCGCCACCGTCATTCGCAAGAACCTGTTCTCGGACAGCGAGCGCGAAAACGGTAAGGCTGCATGGCTCCTTGGTGCGTCGTTCATCTCAGAAGGTGCAATTCCGTTCGCTGCTGCCGACCCGATCCGCGTGATCCCCTCGATCATGGCTGGTTCGGCTGTCACGGGTGCGCTGGTTGCACTCTTCGGCAACGAACTCCGCGCTCCTCACGGTGGAATCTTCGTGTTCCCGCTCGTGACGAACGTCTTTACCTACATCCTCGCTGTTGCAGTCGGTACGGTTGTCACCGCTCTGCTCGTCGTTGTCCTCAAGGGCACTGGCGCGAAGAAGTAGTTAGAGATACATACGGTGTTACCTGGGTGACGTCGTGGGAGGGTCCGGAGAAATCCGGGCCCTTTCCGTTTGCTCGAGAACCCGAAAGTAGGATTGACACATGGTCACGCGAATCGCTTCCGTCAATGTGAATGGCATCCGTGCCGCGTACCGCAAGGGGATGGATGAGTGGCTCGTTGACCGCAAACCCGACATCGTTGCAGTCCAGGAAGTCCGGGCGGAACGGTCTGACATCGATGCGTTGGTTGATTCCTCATGGCACGTCGTGAACGACGAGGCAACGGCCAAGGGTCGTGCGGGCGTTGCCATTCTGTCGCGCACCGAACCCATCGATGTTCGGACCGCCTTTGGCGCCGACGATTTCGACAGTGCCGGCCGCTGGATCGAGGCGGATTTTCGAATAAACGGGATCACCGTGACGGTCGTGTCGTGTTACGTCCATTCGGGCGAAGTGGACACACCGAAACAGGTCGAAAAGTACAAATTCTTGGATGCGTTTGAGTCGCGTCTCGCCGAGCTTGGCGCGAATGGTGCGAACGCTCTCGTGATGGGTGACCTCAACGTTGGCCACCGGACACTCGACATCAAGAATTGGAAGGGCAATACGAAAAAGGCCGGATTTTTGCCCGCCGAACGGGAATATTTTGACCGAATCGTCGGTGCGGAAGGCGATGCCGGATACAACGCAGGCGCGGGACTCGGTTGGATTGATTTGGGCCGACGTTTTGCCGGAGAGATTCCGGGGCCCTACACCTGGTGGAGTCAGCGGGGACAGGCGTTCGACACCGACACCGGGTGGCGGATTGACTACCACCTCGCATCCCCCGCGCTCGCGCCAACCGCACTCAACTATTCGATCGATAAAGCTGGCTCGTGGGATACTCGCTGGAGCGACCACGCGCCCGTTGTGATCGAATACGACATTTAAGGACGGACATGACCGGACCACGACTGTTTTCGGGAATGCAACCGAGCGCCGAATCATTACACCTGGGAAATTACGCGGGCGCCTTGTTGCAATGGCGCGACATGCAATCGACTCATGACGCGATTTTTTGCGTGGTCGACCTGCACGCAATCACGGTCGCCCAAGATCCCGCCGCCCTGCGGGACAACACACGGCGAACAGCCGCGCAGTACATCGCTGCCGGAATCGACCCCGAACACTCAACCTTGTTTGTTCAATCACACGTCCCCGCGCACGCTCAACTCGCATGGGTGTTGAACACCATCACCGGGTTTGGCGAAGCATCGCGGATGACACAGTTCAAGGACAAATCGGCCAAACAGGGGGCGGATTCGGCGAGCGTTGGGTTGTTCACGTACCCGATCCTGCAAGCGGCCGACATCCTGTTGTACGACGCGGTGACGGTCCCCGTTGGCGAGGACCAACGCCAACACATCGAGCTCACCCGCGACATTGCCAATCGTTTCAATTCGCGATTCGGCGACACTCTCACTGTTCCCGAGGTACGAATCCTCAAGGAGTCGGCAAAAGTGTTTGACCTGCAGAACCCGGAATCGAAGATGTCGAAATCGGGGGAATCGCCGCAAGGGATCGTGTGGTTGCTCGACGACCCCGCCATCACCGCAAAGAAGATTAAGTCCGCGGTCACCGACACCGAGCGCGACATACGATTTGATCCCGCGAACAAGGCGGGAATCTCGAACCTCTTGGGAATTCTGTCGCTACTGGGCGGATCAACCGTTGGCGCACTCGAAACGGAGTTCGCCGGCAAGGGGTACGGTGACCTGAAGAGCGCGGTGGCCGACGCCGTGGTGGCAGAATTCGAGCCGATACGCGCGCGGGCGATGGAATTGCTGTCGGACACCGCCGAACTGGACCGGCTGCTCGCAGCCAACGCGGAACGCGCGAACGAGATCGCCGAGGCCACTCTCGGCCGTGTGTATGACGCGATGGGCTTTCTCCCCCGCCAGTAATTCTTGGACAATTCTTAGAACTTGCAATGGCACGATTCCCCTATCGGGGTTAGCATTGAACAAGAGCACGTGCTCCGGGGTCAGTGAAAGTCTGAGCCGGCGGTTAAAGTCCGCGACCCGCAAGGCCTAGGCCGAGCGGTTGACCTGGTGAAATTCCGGGACCGACGGTTAAAGTCCGGATGGGAGGAAGCACGATGGGGTTCGCCGTATCTCGGTGGGCCTCGCGACCACCTGTCGCATCCCCGGATTCCCTGCTCGGAAGGAGTCCACATGCCAATCAGCACATACGACGAGGCTATGCGCCGAGCTCGCGAGCTCGCGGAACGAGGCCCGCGAACGGGTGAGAACCCCCAAGTCGGCTGCGTCCTCGTCGACGAGTCGGGAACGATTGTCGCCGAGGGGTGGCACCGCGGCGCGGGAACCGCTCACGCGGAAGTCGATGCTCTCTCGAAGGTTGAAAGCGGTCGGGGTCTCACCGCCGTCGTCACCCTTGAGCCCTGCAACCACACCGGACGGACGGGGCCGTGTGCCCAAGCACTCATTGAGTCCGGCATCGCACGTGTCGTGTATTCATTGGACGACCCAGGTAACGAATCAAGCGGCGGGGCGGAAACTCTTCGCGCGGCCGGCATCGAGGTCATTTCTGGTGTGCTCTCCGGCGAAGGCTACCAACTGGTTGAGCGTTGGCTCACCGCAAACCGACTAGGGCGCCCCTGGGTGACCGCCAAATGGGGCTCCAGCCTTGACGGTCGCACCGCGGCCACGGACGGCACGAGCCAGTGGATCACATCCGCCGAATCACGCACCTATATTCACCAGTTGCGATCCCAACACGACACCATCGCAATCGGGACGGGAACGGCAATTGCCGACAATCCAACACTGACGGCTCGCACCGCCGACGGCAATCTGTACCCTCAGCAGCCGCTCGCGGTCGTCATCGGCGATACGGCGCTTCCCGACGGCTCGGGACTGTGGAGTCACCCCCGCGGTGTTCTCCAGGAATCTGGTCCGCTCGTCGAAATTCTCGAACGCCTCTACAACATCGGAATTCGAAGCTTGTTTCTCGAGGGCGGTCCGCGACTCATGAACTCCTTTATCCGTGAGGGATTGGTTGACGAATACGTCGTGTGTCTCGCGCCAATGTTGCTGGGTGGCGACAAGACCGCGACGGGTGATCTGGGAATCACCACGTTGACCGCAGCCCGCCGCCTCGTGGTCACCAGTACCGAGGTCATGGGCGGAACAATCGTCGTCACCGCGAGGGAGTCCCACTAATGTTCACCGGAATCATTGCGGAACTCGGAACTATCACGTCGGTCACACCGAGCGGGGATTCCGTTCGCGTTACCGTTCGGGCGCCGAAAGCCGTTGCCAAGGCTGGGCACGGTGATTCGATCGCCATCAGTGGCGTGTGCCTCACCGTCATTGACAAAACCGACGATTCGTTTGTCGCTGACGTGATGGGCCAAACCATCACGATGTCGAATCCCGACCAGTGGCGCGCGGGACGGCCCGTCAACGTCGAATCGGCGATGGCCGCCGGAGATCAACTGGGTGGGCACATTGTTCAGGGACATGTCGACGGCACGGCCACCGTCACCGACATTCGACCAAGCGGAGATTGGAGTGTCCTGCGGTTCGCCCTCTGCGTGGATCACGCACCACTGGTGGTCGACAAGGGGTCCATCACGATTGATGGCGTATCCCTGACCGTCTCGGCAATCGGCGATGACTGGGGCGAAGTTTCCCTGATCCCCGAAACCCTCGTCGCGACAACGCTGGGTTCCCTTGCCATCGGTGACACCGTCAATATCGAAACCGACATTCTTGCCCGCCACATCGCGAGGCTCGCACAATTCACAACAGGAGGAGCATCATGACGCTCATGGACAAGGCGATTGCCGAACTGCGCGCGGGTCGACCCGTGCTCGTCACCGATTCAACCGAACGCGAAAACGAGGGAGATGTCGTTCTTGCGGCCGAGTTGGTCACGACCGAGTGGCTCGCCTGGACGATTCGCCACACGAGCGGCTTTCTCTGCGCTCCCATGACCAACGAACGAGCGAACGAATTGGACCTTCCGCTCATGGTTGAACACAACCAGGATTCCCGCCGCACCGCCTATACGGTCAGTGTGGACGCCGCCGAGGGCATCACGACGGGCATCTCGGCACACGATCGAGCGGAGACTCTCCGCGTATTGGCGAACCCCGCCAGTGGGCCCGGTGACCTCATTCGTCCCGGTCACATCATTCCGCTTCGAGCAGTCCCCGGTGGGGTTCGCGAACGCGCCGGGCACACCGAAGCCGCCGTCGATCTCATGACGCTCGCGGGACTTCAGCCTGTTGGGGTCATCGGTGAACTGACGAACGACGACGGGTCGATGATGCGCGGCGAAACCCTGAAGGAATTCGCGAAAGAACACGGCGTCCTTATCGTGTCGATCGAGGAACTCGTCGCTCACCTGGGAAGTGACTGGCAGTCGCTGCCGGACCCAAATGCCGACCGTTACTCGTTCGAAATTGAAACCCGAGTTCCGACGACACACGGGGCATTTCGAATTCGCGCATACCGCGACCACGAGACGCGGGTTGACCATGTCGCTATCGTGTCGGGTACGCCTACCGACGGCGCGCTCGTCAGATTGCACTCCGAGTGTCTCACCGGCGAAGCGATGGGATCCCTCAAATGCGAGTGCGGTCCCCAGCTTGACGCAGCGATGGAAACCATCGACAAAGAGAGCGGTGTCGTCATTTACCTCCGAGGCCACGAGGGTCGCGGAATCGGACTCACCAACAAACTCAAGGCCTACCGCCTTCAGGAAGATGGCTTAGACACCCTCGACGCGAATCTGGCTCTCGGGCTTCCCGCTGACGCGCGAGACTACGGAGTTGCGGCCGCAATTCTCAAGGATCTGGGAATTTCAACGGTAAGGCTTCTGTCGAACAATCCAGAAAAGCGTCGCCAACTCATCGAACACGGAATCGAAGTCACCGAATTGGTGCCGCTCGTGGTCGGCGTCGGCGACGTCAACATCGCGTATCTGGGGGCTAAGCGGGATCGAATGGGACACCAATTGCCCGGCGAGCTGGTCAATTCACCTGCGACCGAGGCGGAGGAAAAGTAGCTATGGCGGGACACGGGTCACCATCAATCGCTCCGGACGGGCGTGGGCTAAAGGTCACCGTCATTGCTGGGTCGTGGCACGACACCATCACGAACGGGCTGATTGCTGGTGCAATTCGTGCACTCGATTCGTCCGGCGCCACGCATGACCTGATTCGCGTACCCGGCGCGTTCGAGCTTCCGCTCGCCGCTCAGGCCGCTTTGCGAAATGGCGCGGATGCCGTTGTCTGCCTCGGAGTCATCATTCGAGGCGGAACGCCGCACTTCGATTTCGTGTCCAACGCGGCGACGGACGGGCTAACGCGGGTTGCGCTTGATGAAGGCAAGCCCGTCGGGTTCGGTGTACTCACGCTGGACGATGAACAGCAGGGGCTCGATCGTGCGGGACTCGAGGGTTCACGCGAGGACAAGGGCGCAGAAGCCGCTCTGGCGGCTCTCGCGACCGCGACAGTTCTTCGCGACATCCGCCAGGGATAAACTGGGGCAATCTCGATGTAAGGACTCCGATGGTCGCTCCGTATCTGCTGGTCCTCGCGCATTCACGCTCCGGGAGTACGTACCTTCTCGACCTTCTTCGGTCCTTAACTGGCGTCGCGTCTCTCGGTGAATTTTTTCATCGTGATCCGAAGTTTCAAAAGGCTGATTTTGTCAGTGAAGCGCTCGCGCCATACGGGACCCACGCCGCGTTGGCACAGGCGGCTTTGACCGATCCCCTTGCGACTCTCGCCTTTCGCGACGAGATAGACGGCGTCTCCTTGTTCGTGGTGAAGATTCTCGGACAACAGTTGCGTGATGACCGAGCTCGTCGAATCATGATTGACAACGCGGCCGGCGTCGTCGTTCTTCGGCGAAACCCCTTTGCCGCGTGGGTTTCCCGCGCCCTCGTCGACCAGTCGAAAACCTGGGTGAACGCCGACACGAATAAATTCGACGTCACCTTTGACGAGGCGTTCTTCCTCGACCGCACCCGCGCATATTCGACCCAAATTCGCGACTTCCTGCGTCTCGTCACCGCAACGGGAAAACCATTCGTGTCGATGTCTTATTCCGATGTCGTCGCGCTGGGAACGCCCGCAGCTCTCTGGGCATTCCTGCGCACTTCACTGCCGTCACTTCCTGAATTACAACCGGATCCGACCTGGTCGCCTCGAATCGCCCGTCAAGACGAACGGCGTCCAATCGACCGAATTACCAATCGAGACGAAGCCCTTGCAAGCCTGAACCGGCTCGGGCTCGGCTACTTGGCGGAAAACGCCGACACCGACGACCTCGAGTACCTCCTGTCGAAGCTGGCTCCCACGCCTAAGCGCTCGGCTCTGGGGCGCCTTGCGGCGACGGTCACCCGCCGGTTCGGGAACTCGACGAGCTAGTCGAGGAATAGCGCGCGAAGACGACGTGCGACGACGACGACACCGACGCTCAGCATTACGGCGTAATACCCGAGGTGCACCCAGATCATGGGGGTGATCGCTCCCGTGGTCAGCATCCGGACGATTTCAACCCCGTGCCACAGTGGGAAACACTCGACCATGATCTGAATCGCCGGTGGATAAATCGTGATGGGAAAGAACGTTGCCGAGAACAGGAACATTGGCAACATCACCATCGGCAGCCAGTCCATTTGTTGGAACGTTTTCATATACGAGGTAAAGGCCATTCCGATCGAGGCAAAACCCGCTGCGATCAGAATCACGGCCGGGATCGCCAGAATTGCGAGCGGGGACAACACAAGCCCCATGATGTTCATGACGATGAGGAATCCGATTGCGTACACCCCGCCGCGAAGAAGCGCGAGCGTGATCTCGCCGATTGCGACATCAAGTGGACCAAGTGAGGTCAAGAGCATCGTCTGATACAACTTGCCGAAGTTGAGTTTGAAGAACACGTTCCACGTCGAGTCGTAGATTGCGCCGTTCATCGCCGACACCGCGAGCAGCGCCGGCGCAATGTACGCGCCATAGGCAATCGACGTGCCGTCGACCTCGATGGAACCAATGATTCCGCCGAGCCCGACACCCATGGACAGCAGGTAAAAAACCGGCTCGAAGAAACCACTGAGTACCACGAGGTAGTTGCTCGACATGGTCGCCCGAAGCCCACGTTCGATGACTGCCCGCGCGTTTCCCGCGAACATGCCACCAAACCGGCGAGAAGGCGCAATCGCGGCGCTGGATTGAACCGTTGCACTCATCGGGTCAATCGCTTCACAAACGCGCGGTGCATCAGATACGCGCCGATTATTGCGTACGCGGCTAAAACGCCGCCGTGGGTCACCGTTAACCACAATGGCTCGTTCAGCCCATAACTCACGGTGCGACCGAGCTGGGTTGCGTGCCAGAGTGGCGAAACCCAACCCACCCACTCCAGCCAATCGGGCACCTGTGAGAGCGGGAAAAACGTGCCAGAGAACAGGAACATCGGCATGACGACAAAGCGTTGGATGAGTGCGAACTGACCTCGATCATCATCGATTCCGGCGGAATAGGACGCGAGAGGAGTGAGAATTGCGAACGCGCCAAGAATTGCAATCGGGATCATGAGCCACCCCGTGGCGAGGGGGACGGCGCCGAACGCAACGAGGAATCCGAAAAACACGCCGGCGGTGAAGGTGAATCGAATTGTGAGGTGCACAAGGAACCCGCCAACTATTTGCCCGGGCGTGATCGGGGTCGCGTGGATGGCGAAAAATATTTTGTGCCACTTGAACCCGCCAAGGACCGGGTACATCCCTTCTTCAGCACCGATGGACAAGATTGTCGACATCAGGAGTGCCGGTGCGACGAACACGAGGAACGGAACGCCGTCAATGCCGGCGGGGATGAGGTGCGCGAGCCCAACACCCAGCGCAAGCAAATACATTAAAGGGTTGCCGAACGACGAGGTGACGACGTAACTGACGTATCCGCGCATCTCACGAAGTCGTAATTCCGCGACGTACCACCAGCCCCAGCGACGAGAATTCTCGGCGTCGGCCTTTATTTCGGCGACGGACGTCATTCGACGAGACTCCGACCGGTCAGTCGAAGGAACACATCCTCCAGCGAAGAACGGCGAACAAGACTTGTCGTCGGGTGATGACCGCGCTTCGTAATCTCAGCGAGATCGCGTTCACCGTTGTCGCTGTAAATGAGGATTCGATCGGGCAAAATTTCCTGACGCTCACCGATATCCGCAATCTTTTTCGCGACGGACGCGTTCTTGTCAGAACCGTAGCGGACCTCGAGAACCTCCCTGCTCGAATACTGGCGAATGAGCTGTGCGGGGGAACCCTCCGCCATGATTGCGCCCTTATCGACCACAACAATGCGGTCGCTCAACTGTTCGGCCTCATCCATGTAATGGGTGGTCAATACGAGCGTGGTGCCGCGTTCCTTGAGTCGGAACAACCGGTCCCACAGAATGTGGCGAGCCTGAGGGTCGAGACCTGTGGTCGGCTCGTCGAGAAGCAACATTTGGGGATCGTTCATGAGTGAGCGAGCGATGGTGAGGCGACGCTTCATACCGCCCGACAGTGGTTCGACTTTAGAGTTAGCGCGATCCGTCAATTGTGCGAATTCGAGTAGCTCATCGGCACGTGTGGCAACCTCGGCTCGGGACATCCCGAAAAAGCGACCGTACGTCAACAGGTTTTCGCGGACACGCAATTCCTGGTCCAAGTTGTCTTCTTGCGGGACCACACCGAGCTGTGAACGGATTGCGGGGCCGTCCGTGTTGGGGTCCATTCCGAGGACCTCGAGGCTTCCCGACGTGCGCGTGGAGACCGCCGCAATCATCTTCATCGTTGTCGACTTGCCAGCGCCATTAGGCCCCAACAATCCGAACGATTCACCCCGCTGTACCTCGAACGAAATGCCGTCAACGGCAACGAATTCGTCGTATTTTTTGACGATGTTTTTAGCACGAATTACGGGTTCAGACACAAAGACATAGTCTAGTAGTGAGGGATGTTCCACAGCGAAAAACCCAATGGTCATCGCAACATTCCGCAGTCGTGACGAAAAGGACATTCATGTCATCTCCCCGTTTTGGTGGTTTCCGCCGCGGTGGCGCAACGGTTGATTCAAGTGCCCAGAAGGCCACTTTCAAACAATTGATGCCCTACCTTTTGGAACACAAAGGAATCTTGGCCGTCGTGATCGTTCTCAGCCTGCTGGGAGCCGGGGCGTCGCTCGGGCAGCCGCTCATTGTGTCGCAGGTCATTTCTTCCGTGCAAGCGGGTACGGACTTGGGATGGCTGGTCCCCGCGCTGATTGCCCTCGTCATCGGAAGTGCGATTCTCTCGAGTGTTCGCCACTACCTGCTGCAACGAACAGGTGAAAGCGTGGTGCTCTCATCGCGTCGCCATCTCGTCGCCCGACTTCTCAACTTGCCGATTAATCAGTTCGATGCGCGCCGAACGGGTGACCTCGTGTCCCGAGTCGGCGCGGATTCGACGATGCTGCGGGCCGTCCTCACGCAGGGGTTGGTCGAGGCAATCGGCGGGTTGGTCACGTTCGTCGGTTCCATCGTTGCGATGCTCATCATCGACGCGATTCTTTTCGGCCTTACCTTTTCCGTTGTCGTCAGTTCGATGGTGATCGTCATCGTGTTGTCCCGCAGAATTCGGGTGTATTCGCGACGCGCGCAAGACCGCGTTGGAGACCTCACCGCGTCGGTCGAGCGCGCGATTTCCGCGGTTCGAACGGTTCGGGCTGCGAATGCGGTCCAGCGCGAAATCGACACCGTCGACGACGACTCCCGTGGTGCGTGGCGAGCGGGTCTTGACGTCGCACGAATTTCCGCGTTCGTCATTCCCATCTCGGGAATCGCGATGCAGGTGTCGTTCCTCGTTGTACTCGGGGTCGGTGGGTTCCGCGTCGCAAGCGGTGCAATTGAAATCTCGCAACTCGTGTCATTCATTTTGTTCCTGTTCATGATGATCATGCCGTTGGGGCAGGCAATCGGTGCATTCACATCGGTCGCCCAGGCACTGGGTGCGTTGGGACGAATCCAAGAAATAATCGACCTGCCAAGCGAATCCGCGAACGATGTCGTCACCGAGACCCTCGGCGGCGAACTGGGAAAAGTGGCGATCGAATTTAGCGACGTGTCGTTCGCCTACGACCCCGAAACCCCCATTTTGGAGAAGGTGTCGTTCCAGGTGAAGACGGGAACACGCCTTGCGCTGGTTGGCCCGAGCGGTTCCGGTAAGTCGACGATTCTGTCGCTCATCGAGCGTTTCTATGACCCGCAATCGGGGACGATTCGAATCGGCGGACACGACATTCGGGCGCTCGACCGCACAGAACTTCGCGGAGCGATCGGTTACGTCGAACAGGATGCTCCGGTGCTCGCGGGGTCGATTCGGGACAACCTGATTCTGGGTGCTCCCGACGCCACGGACGAGGAGTGCCTCGCCGTGCTCGACGATGTCAACCTGGCCAACATTGTTGACCGCGACGAGCGAGGGATTCACTCCCCCGTGGGCGAAGGCGGCGTTCTGTTATCGGGTGGTGAGCGTCAGCGCTTGGCCATTGCTCGAGCGCTTCTCGCGGCCGCTCCGATTCTGTTGCTTGACGAATCGACGTCCAGCCTCGACGGGCTCAACGAACAGTTGATGAAAGACGCGATTGATCGGGTCTCTGCTCAGCGAACACTCATCGTCATCGCACACCGACTGTCAACGGTCATCGACAGCGACCAGATTGTCGTTCTCAACAAGGGTGCGGTCCTTGGCGTTGGAACCCACAAGCAACTGCTCAAGGTCGTTCCGCTCTACCGTGAACTCGCCGAGACGCAGTTACTGACTCCTAGTGAGGCTTAAGAAAAGTCCGCGTCCGGCGCGAGCGTCGGAATGAAGGAACTCGGCGCGTTGAACCCGTGGGCGAGCATCCCGTTCGATTCCCGCAGGTAACACGAGCCACAGAGCGACTCGTAGGTGACGCTGTCGCCGTCGATGGCGACCTGCGCGCCGTCAAAAATGAACTGACCGTTGACGAGTCGGGCGTTGAACATCGCCTTGCGCCCACAACGACAAATCGTTTTCAGTTCCTCGAGGGCGTGCGCGATTTCCAGAAGTCGGCGCGAGCCAGGAAAGGCGATGGTTTGAAAGTCGGTGCGAATTCCGTAGGACAGCACAGGGATGTCCTCGAGAATCGCGATGCGAAGAAGGTCATCGACCTGGTCGACACTGAGGAACTGTGCTTCGTCGATCAGCAAGCAGGCAACGTCTTGGCCCGTCGTCGATTTCGTTTGGGCTCGATATGCCTCGAACATCGTTCGAACGTCGTCGTTCGGCCCGATGACAAAGTTCACGGCACGCTCAACGCCCAATCGGGAAACGATTGACGCCTCGCCCTTTGTATCGATTCGGGGCTTCGCGATCAACACCTGTTGACCACGTTCCGCATAGTTATAGGCGGCTTGCAACAGTGCCGTGCTCTTGCCGCTGTTCATCGCGCCATATCGGAAATACAACTTCGCCATGAGACGAGCGTACCGAACGACAGGCTCCCTAGGATGAGTGCCATGCATCGTTTCGCCGTGGTCGCCGCTGTTGCCATGAGTCTCGCTGGGTGCGCTGCCACAGTCCCGACCGCACTGCTCGACCTGAAAGACGAATACGTCGCCGATGGTGGAACCTGCGCCTCGTGGTCGACGATGACCGAACCTCGAGCAATCGCCGCGATCGAGTGTGACGGCGGCGGAAAGATCTACCTGTTCGACTCGGACGCGTCCCGCTCGGACGTCGTGAAAACCGAACTCGAGGTCAATCAGGACATCCGTGCGCGGACGCACATCATGCTGTCGGGCAACACGTGGCTCGTCGTCGACCGGATCGGAGTGATTGTGATGTTGTTGCCGAAAATGGGCGGCATGATTCAGGGTCGCAACGGCGCAAACCCGTGATCGAGGATTAAAGCGCGCGTTCC